>DAONBD010000061.1:0-3887 GCA_035401345.1 Candidatus Altimarinota bacterium | reverse complement strand
ACCAAGATAATAAATTTAAATTTCATCAGCTTACATCTATAAAAATTGTAAAAACTCCCCTTTCACGGGGAGTTTTTTTTATGCCTTTCAACTACAAACAACCTAAAAACAAACAGACAGAGAAATGACAGATTATAAGATTTATGCTATAATAACAAAGGTGGGGTAATAAATATCGAATAACTTGAATAAAATCAGCCCAACAACATTAAAGGAAAAAGAATCGGAACAACTTGTAGAAAGTCCTGTACAAACAACGCCTGACACAAATCCAGCGATCGTTAAACCGATCGTTCATACGAGAGAAAACATCTTCCGTAAACTGGCGAAAATCGGTGTTTTTATATTTGCAACAAACGGAGCAATGACCGCTCCTGGATGCACATTCAAAGTCCCCTACGACCAAAATTTTGACATAAATTCATACGGAGAACTTTTTGAAACAACAACACTCCCTACCCCAGAATCAATACACGAAAATCAAATTGAATACGTATTCGACCAATACCTATCAGATATTGGATTTCCAATGTTATGCAAAGATTTTTTGGAAATAGATGAAACAAATCAGATAAAATTAAAACCAGGAAATACCACTAATAAAATAAAACCAATCACATTATCAAATGGCGACTTCTACTTTGAATACACAGATCAAGAAAACCGACAATTAAGAGCATTTTTTCACCTAAAAGATCAAAGAATAGATATTCAAGACTCAACAACAGGAACATATATTGCTGACGCAGAATTCTCGAACAAGCAAGGTCAATTTGCAATAAGATCAAAAGAATTAAATCCTCCATCAACAGAGCCCGAAATCTCTCAAAAAGAAATTATAATGAATTCAAACGGCTTGATTTGTAATGGAATAAGAGAAAATGGCGAATCTCACGCAAGTTATTATAATATCAATTCTCCTATAGGGGCAGAGATCAAAGATACAGAAAGTTTATTAGCTATGTTGAAAGAAAATGAAGGATATGATTATCCATTTAAATCCACGAAAATAGACTTAAGAGACATACAAACAACAGATCAACTCGCACAGATATATTATTATTTCACAGACAAACCAGAAAGCTTAAAAGACTTCATAGTTTCAGCTATGGAGTTTGAATACAATGATAAAACCAAAGGAGACGAATACAGAGCACCAATAGATAGTTTAAAATCAGGATGGGGAGATTGCGACGACTTCGTTATACTGACGGGATTATGGGGAAAAATGAACGGACACAAAGTTCAATATATCAAAATTCCTAAACACGTCTTCACCTTTATAGAAACAGAAGATAATAAAAAATACATATTTGATTCTGAAAGCTTAGTGTATTTCTACGAAATAGACTCGCTCGAATCATACATGCAAGAACATTATCCAGATGCAGATTATACAATGACGATAAATCCATAAATCCTTTCTTGCAAAAAACTTCAATTAAATCTACCCTATAAACACCTAATTAAAGATTTAATGCAAACAAACTTTCTTGTCATAGGCTCAGGTATCGCAGGCCTTAATTTTGCCCTTCACGCGGCAAGTAAAGGTCACGTAACTGTTATCACAAAAAAACGAATCGCGGAAACCGCGACAAACAAAGCCCAAGGTGGCATTGCGGCAGTAATAGCAAAAGAAGATGAGTTTGAATCTCACATCGAAGACACAATGAAAGCCGGCGCGTATCACAACAACAAGAAAGCCGTGGAATTTATGATTAAGAATGGGCCTGCGGCAATCACTCGCCTCATCGAGCTTGGAGTTCAATTTGAGAAAGAGCACGGTAAATTAAAATTAACTCGTGAGGGAGGCCATGGCATACGCCGTATCGCATACAAAGGCGACTATACAGGACAAGAAATAGAATCCATCTTGGTAAAACGAGTAAAAGAACATCCAAACATCGATGTACTAGAAAATACTTTTGCGGTTGACCTTATTCGAAAAGGCAAAAAAGTTTTCGGCGCAAAAATAATCAAAAACAACAAAATAGACGTAATTTTTGCTGACGCGATCATCCTCGCAACAGGAGGAATTGGGCAGATTTATCAATTCACAACCAATCCGGAAATTGCGACAGGAGACGGAATGGCAATAGCCATACGAGCAGGCGCAAAAATGAAAGACTTAGAATTCGTGCAATTTCACCCAACCGCTTTTGCGGCATCATCTCGATCTACGACCACCTCTTCAAAAAAATCATCAAACAATGCCAAATTAAATTCAGAGCCAAAGTTTCTCCTCTCAGAAGCTCTTCGCGGTGAAGGAGCGATTCTAGTAAATAGCAAAGGAGACCGTTTTATGTCGCGATATTCCAAACTACTAGAGCTCGCTCCACGAGACGTCGTCGCACGATCGATTTATCAGGAATTAAAAAATGGCCCAGTCTATCTTTCATTCAAAAACATTTCACAAAAGAAACGTGAAGAATTAAAAAAACGCTTCCCACAAATAACTCAGACATTAAAAAAATATCATCTCGACCTCAAAAAAGATTTAATTCCGGTCGTTCCGGTCGCCCACTACATGTGCGGAGGAATCAAGATCGACCTTCATGGCCGAACGAACTTGAAGAACCTGTACGCATTTGGAGAGTGTGCGTACACAGGCGTCCACGGAGCAAATCGCCTAGCGTCAAACTCGCTTTTGGAAGCCGTTGTTTTCAGTAATCAGGTCGTAAAAGACGTAAAACCAAAACACGAATTAAAAATAATAAATTTGCCTCACGAAAGCATCACGAACGACAAAAAACTTTTAAAAGAAGTTGGTGAAATTAAAAAAACTGCAAGAGAAATAATGTGGCAGTACTGCGGAATAGTCCGAACAAAAAAAGACTTAAAAGAAGGCATCATCCAAATTAAAAAACTCATAGAAGAACTCACCAGTATTCAAAAATCCTTCGGAAACGAAATCAATCGCGAATCAATAGAAGTTACGAACATCCTGCAAGTCAGTCTGGAAGTGATGAAAGCAGCATTAAAAAGAAAGAAATCTTTAGGCTGCCACTTCATTACAAAGAAATAGAAATTCCAGCCACACTACCAGATCCATCCGAGACCCTGCCAGTAAACGGTCCGCCAATTTCATAATGCCCATCACCACTTGCTGACTTGGCTATGGTTACATTTCTTTCAACAGATTTAACATTAGCATGTCCAAATTCAGAGTTAATCTTACCTCTTAAATATTCTTCTGTAACACCACAGCTGGATAAAGCAGCATTCGTTACAAAAACATCAATTTTGGTTTTTGGAGATACGCCTTTTAGTTTTTTAACCTTATTCATCACAACAAGAACATTAGATATCAAAATATCACGATCTCTCTTACCATAGACATTATCCATAACAAAAGAGTATGTCTTTTCACCCGAAGTTTCCGAAGATCCGGAAGCCGCCTCAGAATTATCAACAGTTACCTGCACAGTGACCAATTCATCAGAAAGACTCTTTGATTCCGGCATATGGAATCCCCTAGTTATTACGGAAAACCTATTTCTGTCTCCAAAAGTTAAATTAGTATCATTATTACATTCTTTACTCTGACATCCCAAACACTGACGTATGTGCGGAATCACGTCCTCCAAATCACCTGTCATAGTACTTTTTAAGGTCACCTGTCTTTCAGAAGATTCAATCATGAATAATTTCCTGAATTCTTGAAATCTAGATTTCAAAGAATCACTAATTTCACTTGTTTGTTTGGCAGACTCATCAAGAACAGTAAATTCTTTCACTAACCGATCCCTAAGACTATACATATCCAAAACCTTCACTTTAACAGCCTCTATATACGCCTGCGCTATACCAAATTCGGTTTCACTCAATTCTTCCTTTCTCTTATGTAAAATTGACTCCAAATGATCGACGTCTTCATTTATAGGACG
>DAONBD010000060.1:1770-3931 GCA_035401345.1 Candidatus Altimarinota bacterium | reverse complement strand
GATCGTTCGTTCCATCGTGTCATTATTTTTTAGTGTTTTTTTCTGTATATTTTTTTTTGTAAATCTCAAGCTCTTTGATTTTCTCTTCACGGCCGGTTTCGCGGAGTTCTGCAAAAAGTGTGTCCCATGTGCCGATGTCGCTCCAGCCGAGATTACTGAGTATGATGCGAATTTCTTTTGGATCTATTTTCTCCATAATTGCATAGTCGATCGAGATTTTGTCGAGAGTAGGGTAGACTGCTTCAATTACGGACGTGACTTGTGGATCCGTGAACGGATTTGGATTTTTAGCAGTGGTATTAGATGTTGATGCTGTAAACGCGGCGTCTATTTTCATTAATTTTTCGTATGAATCCGGCGCGTGTAATGCGAATTTTTTCAGGAGTGTGGACGCTTTCCATACATAGATGCCTGTGTTCCAGGCGTAATCTCCGGATTCAACAAATTTCTTTGCTGTTTCCAGGTCGGGTTTTTCTGTGAAATTCTTTATTTCATATATATCTGTATCGTCGATAGTGTGCCATTTCGGTCCGAGATGGACGTATCCGAGTCCGGTGTTCGGACTGAGTGCCGGCACTTCCACTATATTTAATGTTGATTCGGAAGCGGCAATTTGTTCTGCTATACGCAATGATTCTTCGAATTGTTGTTTGTTTTTTATTAAATGATCCGAGTAGATAATTGCCATTACTTCGTCTTCTCCAAATCTGTTATTTATAATAGTTGCGGCGAATCCGATGCAGGAAGCTGTGTCGCGCAAAGCTGGTTCAATTATTATATTTTCTTTTGGTATGTTTGGAGCTTGTTTTTCTATGTAATGTAAAAAAGATTCATTAATCGCGATAAAAATGTCTTCAGGCTCAAGAAATGAGACTCGATCAATAGTCTCTTGAAGGAGTGTTTTTTCACTAACAAGTGAATGAAATTGTTTTGGTTTTTCAGGAGTGGAGAGTGGCCAAAGCCTGGTTCCACCTCCTCCCGCGAGAATTACTGCTTTCAAGTTTTGGAGGTTATTTTTTTAAAAGTCATTATCGTATTTTCGTTTGATATTCACTTGGCGGATTTTAGCATTAAAAGTCTCAAATTTTAAGGTTGAGGTGTTGCAAAAACAAATAAAAAATGCTATAATTGCGTATTGATTATTTTTAATCGAGAAAAATAAATATAAAAATATGGACCAATTGCAAAATTTAATAAGTCCTCAGTCTGAAAACAAAAAAGTTTCCGGTGGTTTTTTAAATCAGATAGGAAAAATAAAATTGGGAGCTTTGTCGTTTATTGCTTTGACAGTGTTGATTGGTAGCGGATATTTAATATTTTCAGCTTTCGGATTGAATTCGTCAGAACCGCCAGCTTTGATGTTGGAAACTTCTACACTTGCGCAAGGTATGGCTAGAAGTTCGGTGAAACAAATTCCAGGGTTTGCGAAATTTACAAAAGAAGACGTAGAGGCTTATGAATGTAATCCTAAATTTGAAATTAATTTGGGAGACAGGGTCGTGCATCTTTTTGCGAAGCAAAAGACTTCTTTAAAAGAAATAGTTTCTGCTATACACCCAGTGGAGGGATCTCAGTATTTGATTGCATTTTATGATCCATCTCCTTTAAAAGATGGTTTGAAGCCGATTTATTATGTATATCCTACCGAAAAAGCGCCTTTTGTAAGTAATAGATCTTTTAAAGTTCAAGGAATTACAGACGGAGAATTTGAAATTCCGGCTTACAGAGGCTTTCATATTCTTATCGACAATGCAGATACTCTTTTCTGTAAGGGCTCTCTTTTTAAGACATCTTATGATGGAATTTGGTACACAAAAGATGGTAAAGAAATTTCATTTGAGGCTACTGCAAAAATTTTGAAATCCATGAGAGTTTTGCCTAAAGGATGGGTGATGCTACCTGCCGGCAACAACACTGCTATCATTGGAGGTTTTCATGATTTGTTCGGAGAAGATGCTGTAAAAGTTGCTTATTACATGGATGATTCCGGTGACTTCAAGAAATTTGATTATGACAAAGACTGGAATAGTTCTGCTGAAACCGGTACGAAACTGAAATATAACGCAGTTTGGTTTTATTTAAAGAAGGACGTGAATGTTGCTCATATTATTGATGAAATTTTAAGAATGTTGGAAGAGCAAAATGGTGGTCCTGTTCGTGA
>DAONBD010000060.1:0-1670 GCA_035401345.1 Candidatus Altimarinota bacterium | reverse complement strand
GAAGCCGATTCGGACGACGGATTGACTGAAGACGTGACCGATGAATCTACTGATCCGACGGATTACACCGATACGGAAGATTCTTCCGAAGCGATGATTGATGAATATGGCGAAAAGGAATTTTATTCTGGAAATAGTGTTGAGATGATGACTGATGAAAGTTTTGTATCTGATTCTCGTCCGGAGAGTTTTCAAGTTATAGGTGTTAATTCGTTTAATGATAATGAATTGGCGATTTGTTTTAATGTTAACGCGAATCAGCCTAATCTCTCTGCATCTGATGTTTTTAGTATTTCTGATTATGAAAGCGGTGATGTTTTGGATATTTTTGGATGGGGCAGTGATTCTTATTCAGATTGTGAAAATTATTTGAGTGTAATTGTTAATCAAGCTCAATTTATTAGTGGGAATAAATATGTCTTAACTATTAAAGGTTTCAGTAATTACTCTTTTGTGTTTGAAATTTAAAATAAAATTTAAAATAAAAATAAATAACCAAAATTCAATATGAATCAGTTACCAAATCTTGGGACAGGCAAAAAGCCAAGTAAAAAACTATTTGCTATTTTAACCACAGCATTTCTGGCTGTGCTTGGAGTCGTTGGGTATATCTCTTTGGCCGGAGATGCTCAAGATGTGCCTCCATATCTTGGCATAGATTCCTCTGCTTTGATGCAGGGAAAACTTAGCAAACGCGACGGTTTTGCCACATTGAAAACTTCTGCTTCATATTCTTGCGAAGCTGAAAAGGAGGTTTTATTGGCTGGAAATGTTAATAATGTTTTCTCTACAAAACCTATTACATTTGCCGAAATTGCCAATTCATTGAAATTTGATGAAAAAGATGGTCAATATTTGATCGCTTTTTTCAGTCCTGGCGATGACCGAGCTGGCAAAGGGTTTAGTGAAGAAGGTTGGTATTTTTATCCGACCTCTAATGCTCCATACACGACCGGTGATTATAAAAAATTTAACATTAAAGCTGATAAAGGTGCTAATTATACAATCCCACCACTTAGAGGCTTTCATATCATAGTTAATAATGAAAAAACTAAACTATGTACTTCTGCTTTGCAATTGTCTACAAAAGGTAGCGTCGCTGAATTACTTGGTTTCGCAAATAGTAATGATAACGGTCCTTTCTTTAAGGAGTACATGATTTATTGGCCGAAAGGATGGGTTATGATTCCGCTGGCATCCGACGCCGATTTAATGAGTGGCATTATTGCAATAAGAGACGGGCATAATGATGCTTCTACATTGGGAATCGAATTTCAATATGTTTGGAAGCAAGTTGATCGTAATATTTTCGTTAAAGATTTTGATACTAATAATTCAACTGGTGGTTACAATATGGTATGGATAAAAACAGGCAAACCTGTTGATTGGGTTGCTCATACTAATAAAATGGAAAATGCTCATTGTTATGCTGATATTCCTACTCCTGAGACAAAATATACGCTTCGACAGTCTTATGTGGACCCTGATAATAAGGCTTTCAAATATGTTTGTGTTCTCGATATGTCTTCTGAGACTGGAGGAAGATGGGCTCAACAAAATAATGAAGGCGTGGATGTAACGGCTCCTAAACTTGCTGAAGATGCTAACAATAATAATCCTAGACTTAATCTCGATCAAAAGACTCTTACTTTTTTCTTTGATGAAGATGT
>DAONBD010000059.1:0-3954 GCA_035401345.1 Candidatus Altimarinota bacterium | reverse complement strand
AAAAAGATTAATAATTATGTCGCGTGTTTGGTTCAGAATTTTGATGGATATGGATTTGCATATAGCGATGTTACGACCGGAGAATTTTTTGTTACTCAATTTGCGGGACTGACGCCTGTGGAAGCTGAAATTCAGAGACTTCATATTACTGAAATTATTATGGATGAATCTCTGATTGACAATGAAGATGTTCGTGCAATTTTTGCGAAATTCAAATGGCTTTCTTATTTTCCTTTTGCAATTTATTCCGAGCCGGAGAAAATTTTGGTTGATAATTTTGGAATGAAGTTTAGTGAAATTTTTGGGTTGGAAGGGAAAAAAGCCGCAATTCAAGCCTCTGCTGTTTTGTATGAATATCTACGCGAGACTCAAAAAACTGATTTGAAACATATTGATGGAATTCGATGGTATATGAATTCTGATTTCATGGATTTAAGTGATTCTACTTTTAGAAATTTAGAGATTTTTTATACTTTGAATGGATCGCGCGAAGGAAGCTTGTGTTCGGTCATCGATAAAACTGAAACATCTATGGGTGGACGAATGCTCCGCAAGTGGATGATTCACCCTTTGAAATCTACACATGAAATAAATAAAAGACTGGAAGCTGTTTCGTTCCTAGTTGGGGCGTCGAGTTTATCAATGGATTTAAGGGCTTTATTGAGTGGTGTTTTCGATATTGAAAGATTGTTAGCACGATTGAGTATCGGCACCGGGAATGCGAGGGATTTGATTGCGTTAAAAGCTTCTCTGAAGATTATTCCGGAAATCAAAAAACTTGTTAATGAGATGAAAGATGAATTTTTTAAAGATATTTCAAATGGACTTATCGATGTATCAGATCTTGTTTTATTAATTGAAAAAGCAATTAAAGAAGAGTCCCCTATTTCCGTGCGTGAAGGCGGAATGATTTGCGACGGATATAATTCCGAGCTCGATGATTTGAGAAAAATTAATACTGATGGAAAGTCATATATTTCTGAAATGCAAAAAAGGGAAATCGAGAGAACCGGAATTTCAAATTTAAAAATTAAATACAATAAAGTTTTTGGGTACTACATCGAAATCAGTAATTCAAATTTAAAAAATGTTCCGATCGACTACATGAGGAAACAAACCTTGGTGAATGCTGAGAGATTTATCACGCCTGAATTAAAAGAGTATGAAGAAAAAGTTTTGCATAGCATGGATCGAATTTGCGAGTTGGAATATGAGCTTTTTTATGCTGTCAGAATGAAGGTTGTGGAGAGAGTTTTGGATATCAAAAAAATTGCTTTTGCTATAGGCGTGCTAGATACGGTGGCTTCTTTTGCTGAGGTTGCTTTGAGAAATAATTATTGCAAACCCGAATTTAGTGATGATGCCGGTGTTATTGAAATTCGTGACGGAAGACATCCTGTTTTGGAAGTTTTGAGTTTGAGCCGTGATTTCGTTCCGAATGATTGCGTAATTGATCCTACTAAAAATGTTTTGAATTTAATCACCGGACCGAATATGGGTGGCAAGAGCGTATATATCAAACAAGTTGCTTTAATTGTTTATTTGTCTCACCTCGGATGTTTCGTTCCTGCGAGCAAATGCAGATTAGGGCTTGTGGATCAGATTTTCACACGTGTCGGAGCTTCTGATAATTTAACGAAGGGAGAAAGTACTTTCATGATTGAAATGATTGAGGCTTCAAATATTTTGCATAATGCAACAAATCGAAGTTTAGTGATTTTGGATGAAATTGGGCGTGGAACTTCCACTTATGACGGACTTAGTATTGCGTGGGCGATTGTCGAATATCTACATGATAAGATTGGCGCAAAAACTTTGTTTGCGTCGCACTATCATGAATTAATCGGGCTTTGCGATAAATTGCCTCGAGCTAAAAATTTCAGTGTAGCTGTGAGTGAAAAACCTGCAAAACATGAGAACGAAAAATCCGACATTGTTTTCTTGTATAAAATAATTGAAGGTGGAACAAGTAAAAGTTATGGAATTGAAGTTGCAAAACTTGCGGGGCTGCCGAAAGAAGTCGTGATGAAAGCACGTGGAGTTCTGGAAAAATTGGAGAAAAAAATAATAGAAAATGGTGAAAGAGTTAGTGAAAATCAGATAGATATTTTTTCAACTACGACACATTCGAATTCGGCTTTGGAAGATGCTAAAGTCGACCGTGAGCACATTGAACGTGAGCATAAAGTTTTAAGTGAATTGAGAGACTTGGATCCTGATAATTTAACGCCTCTTGATGCTCTCAAAAAATTACATGAATTAAAAGAAAAAGGTCTAATATAAAATTATGGGGAAAATTAAATTATTATCAGAAACATTAATAAATCAAATCGCCGCGGGGGAAGTCGTGGAAAGACCCGCTTCGTGTGTAAAAGAATTAATTGAAAATAGTATAGATGCCGGCTCGTCGGAAATTATCGTGGAAATTAAAAATGCTGGAAAAGATCTAATTAAAATAACCGACAATGGATGTGGAATGGATCGTGAAGATGCAGAAATGGCCCTACTCAGACATGCGACGAGTAAGATTTCTGAAGAAAAAGATTTGTGGAACATTTCCAGTATGGGATTTCGAGGTGAAGCCATAGCTTCTATCTCGTCTGTTTCAAAAATGATTTTGAGAACGAAAACAGCCAATAATGATGCTGGAACAGAAATCGTGTGTGAGGGGGGAAATGTTAAGACAATTCAAGATTGTGGAATGAAAAACGGGACTCAAATTGAGATTTGTGATTTGTTTTTTAATACCCCAGCCAGAGAGAAATATTTACGAAAAGATACAACAGAATTAGGGTTGATAATTTCGACTGTTAACACTATATCTCTCACCCATCCTGAAATTGGATTTAAGTTTATAAATAATGGCAAAGTCCATTTTGACCTTCCAAAAACAGATGATTTAAAAAGAAGAGTTGCCGATATTTTTGGTAAAGCCACCATGGACGCAATGATTCCAATTTTTTATGGTGGAAGTGATTTAAAAATAAGTGGATTTATCGGAAAGCCTGTGATCTCCAGGAGCGATACAAAACATCAATATATTTTTGTTAATAAACGCCCTATTCAGCATCATTTGATCGCTTACAAAGTGAAAGAAGCTTTTCATTCAATGCTGATGGAGGGGAAAAAACCTGTGTTTATTATAAATATTGAAATTGATCCGAGTTTGGTCGATGTAAATGTTCATCCACGCAAAACAGAAGTTAGATTTGCCGATGAATCCATGATATTGAGAACGATTTTTGGAAGCGTTAATGCGGCTTTGGATAGCCATAATCTTATTCCCAAAGCTTACACCGAGGCATCTAGATATATGTCTGATAAATTTCCTTCAGATCATTCATCAAATACATCCTGGCAATATTCCGGCGGGAATTTTCCTCAATCTTTCTCAACCGAAGATGCGATGAATTTCAATAAAGCCTTTTCTGGATTAAGAACTGCAAATGAATTAAATGGACAAAGCAGTCTGGAATTAAATGACGAAAAATCCGGGATGAAAGCTGTAACTCAAGTTGCAAATTCATACATAGTGGCACAAAACAATGAAGGACTTGTCCTTGTCGATCAACACGCCGCACATGAAAGAGTCCGATATTTTGAACTAATGGATCAATTCACTTCTCAACAAAAGAGAATACAGCCTTTATTGGTTTCGCAAGACTTGGAACTTACTTTTGATGAACGCGAATTTTTAAAAAATAATTTGGAAATTTTTGAGGGACTTGGTTTTGAAATAAATGATGGACCTTCCAATACAATGACGATTTATGCTGTTCCTGCGATGCTTTCTTCAGAGGATATTGATGATGTCGTGCATGGAGTTTTGTCTGATATTTCTCGTGAAAAACTTCCTTCAAATATTCAAGGCAAACGCGAATTAATCATCCATTATATGGCTTGCAGAAGCGCTATAAAATTTGGCCAAAAACTCTCGCTAGATGAAATGACCGC
>DAONBD010000058.1:0-4101 GCA_035401345.1 Candidatus Altimarinota bacterium | reverse complement strand
TGTATTAGTCAATTTCATATTCTTGATTATTAATCTCGCCCAATTATACTAATGGCGAACCTAAAGTCAAACTTACAAAAAATTAACCTTTAAAATCATGAAAACTCGTGTAGCTATAAACGGATTCGGAAGAATCGGTCGCTGTGTTTGCCGTATAATGATGAACAATCCCGAAATTGAAATTGTGGCAATCAACGACCCATCACCAAAAGAAACTTTGGCTCATTTATTCAAATATGACTCAAACTATGGAATATATGATAAAGACGTAATATGCACAGAAGAAGGATTATTGATTGGAGATCATTTGATTAAATGTTTTGGAGATCGAGACCCGCTCAATCTTCCATGGAAAGACCTAGATATAGATGTAGTGGTTGAATCTACGGGCCACTTCACAGACAGAGAAGGTGCGGAAAAACACATCACCGCTGGAGCAAAAAGAGTTTTAATTTCAGCACCAGGCAAAAATGTGGACTATACGGTAGTTCGCGGAGCAAACTGCGGAAGATTGGCAAAAGAACACGTGATAGTCTCAAACGCTTCTTGTACTACAAACTGCCTAGCCCCATTCGCGAGAGTGTTAAATGAAAAATTTGGAATCAAACGCGGACTCATGACAACCATCCATGCATACACGAACGACCAAAACATACTGGATGTAAGCCACAAGGACATGAGAAGAGCTCGCGCAGCAGCATTGTCGATGATTCCAACAACAACGGGCGCCGCAAAAGCAATAGGAGAAGTCCTTCCGGAATTGAAAGGGAAAATGACTGGGATTTCGATAAGAGTTCCAACGCCTACAGTCTCGGTAGTTGATTTGGTCGCCGAATTGGAGAAACCGGCAACGGCAGAAGAAATCAACGCGGCATTGAAACAGTATGCCGAAGGCGAATTAAAAGGAATTATGCAATTCTGTGAATTACCTTTAGTCTCAGTTGACTTCAAAGGCAACACTAACTCATCAATCATCGACGCACTTTCAACTCAAGTAATAGATGGGAATATGGTTAAAATACTATCATGGTATGACAATGAATGGGGATATTCCGTCAGAACAGTCGAAGTTGTTGAAATGATGGGAAGATTTTTGAAAAGCTAAGATCCAAAACCACAGAGTCTATTTACGGAACAAATCTAAAGAATTGATTTTACAGCTGCAACGATCTCTTGTGAATAATTAGAAGGACGCAAATCCTCACCATTTCGCGATTTTAAGGAAAGTATTTGAAAAACTCTCTCCTTGGTTTTATCTACCAAATAACTACAAAGTCCCGGCAAACAACCGGTCCCTATTCCGCCAAAATCCAACTCACCCACATGACTGCAGTTAAGCCCTTCTCTTATAATCAAGGTTACATCTTCAATAGATCCAAAATCCTTTAAATTTAATTCTACGACAGAAGAATCCCCTACACCAGCTCCGTCACAAAACTCGCTTCCACAAGCAATTAAATGAAACTGATCACGCCCATACCCACCGCCAGGCCTACACCAATTTTCCATATAAAAAAATAATTAAAACGGAGAGTAATCTTACAACATCCATACACTCAGTCAAACAACTTGCCAAAATTCTTTTAGCACTGTAAACTTAAGAGCGCTAATTTAAAGATCAACAAAATTTTCAAATGACTGAAAAACGAAGACAGCAAGTGTTAAAAGCTATCGTTCAACATTTCATAGATACCGCTGAACCGGTGGGATCAAACACCGTAATTTTGAAGTTTAATTTTCATGTATCCCCTGCCACGATTCGAAACGACATGGCGGCACTGGAAGAAGAAGGTTTAATTTATCAGCCTCACACTTCAGCCGGAAGAATCCCGACAGATTTAGGCTATCGCGAATTTATAAATGAAATTGCCGACTATGAACAAGCTAGAAAAGAAGCCGTAAAAGTACTTGCAAGTTTGCGTGAAGAATATTCAAAAGAAAAAGCTAAAGAATTCATTTACGACGCCGTAAAATTACTTTCCAGAGCCACAAACACCGCAAGTTTCGCGACAGTTCCGGACTCGGCACGCACGTTTTATCTCGGTGTTTCAAACATCTTGAAACAACCTGAATTTTCCAGCGACGCAGTTCACGCCAGCCAAGTGCTAGAGGTTTTCGAACACAGCGACAATTTCATAAACACACTTAATGAACTCAACGTAGGAGATGAAATAAAGGCCTTCGTCGGCGAGGAAAACATCATTCCGCAAATTCAATCCTGCTCAATTATCGTCACAAGATATTCAGTCCGGGGATTCGATGGGTTCTTCGGCCTCCTCGGCCAAAAACGCATGAACTACGCATTCAATATCGCAATGCTGGAACAAATCAAATCACTACTTGAGAAATAAAAAATTGCACCGCATCTCAAACATTTTTTAAAATTAATTGAACAAATCAATGACAGATTCGCATAAAAAACCACCAAAGGATCCTCTCCTCGAAGCTCTCGAAAAAGCGAAAAAAAACAACGCCGGAAACGAAATTGAAAAACTAACAAAAGACCTGAAAGAAGCTGAATTAAAGATAAAAGAAACAGAAGAAAAACTCACTCAAATGACTGAAATCGGTCGTCGTGCGATCGCTGACATGGAGAATTTAAAACGCCGCACAGAAGAAGACCGCACGCGTATGGCTCTTTTTGCAAATATAGAATTGATTCAACTCCTGCTCCCGTCATTGCAAAACGCTCGTCGAGCAATAGCGCACACACCAAAAGACCTTCCGGAAAATTTGAATAAATGGATCTCCGGTGTCACGACTATTTTCGGACAAATAGAACAAGCTTTGCAAAAAATGGGCGTCACGGAAATAAAAGCTTTAAATGAAAAATTCGATCCGAAATTTCATGAAGCCCTAATGCAAGACAAAGGCCCAAAAGACACAGTAATAGAAGTTCTCGAACCGGGCTACATGATCGGCGAATACGTAATAGCTCCAGCTAAAGTCAAAGTCGGCATGGGATAAAAAAAATCTTGACTAGTAGTTCTTAGCACTCTATAATAGCGAGTGCTAAATTATTAGACTACAAATAACCAAATTACATATGTCAAAAATCATTGGTATTGACCTAGGAACAACTAACTCATGCGTATCGGTAATGGAAGGCGGTGAAGTAACAGTAATCCCAAACGTAGAAGGTGCCCGCACTACCCCGTCAGTCGTCGCAATCAAAGACGGCAATCGCTTAGTCGGTGTGACTGCAAAACGCCAAATGGTCACGAACGCAGACAATACGATCTACTCAGCTAAACGCTTCATCGGCCGCCAATACGACGAATCCGAAAAAGACGTCAAAAACGTCGCTTTCAAATGCGTCAAAGGCAAAGGAGGTGAAGTGGAAATTGTACTAGAAGGCAAACAAAGACGACCTGCGGAAATCTCAGCAATGGTCCTTCAAAAATTAAAAGCAGATGCAGAGGCTTACCTCGGTCATCCTGTTACAGAAGCCGTTATCACGGTTCCTGCATATTTCAACGACTCTCAACGTCAAGCAACAAAAGACGCCGGTAAGATCGCCGGCCTAGATGTAAAAAGAATTATAAATGAACCGACCGCCGCAGCTCTCGCGTACGGTCTGGATAAAAAAGGAGACAAAACAGTAGTTGTATATGACTTAGGCGGCGGGACATTCGATGTTTCTATATTAGAAATGGGAGAAGGCGTATTTCAAGTAAAAGCTACAAATGGAGATACTCAGCTAGGCGGTGACGATTTCGATCGCCTAATCATGCAGTACTTAATTGATGAATTTAAACGCGACCAAGGCATCGACTTAGGCAAAGACAAGATGGCCCTACAACGCCTGATCGAAGCCGCTGAAAAAGCAAAATGTGAACTTTCAACCGTTCACGAAACAACAATTTCTCTTCCATTCATCACTTCAGACGCAGCCGGTCCAAAACATTTCGAAATGAAGCTCACACGAAGCAAACTCGAAGACTTGGTAATGGAATTGATTGAACGAACAGAAGAACCATGTCAAAAAGCGATGGAAGATGCAAAAATCATGCCAAGCGACATCGAGGAAGTGATCCTGGTCGGCGGTATGACTCGTATGCCAGCCGTTCAAGAAAAAGTTAAAAGAATCTTCGCAAAAGA
>DAONBD010000057.1:0-4162 GCA_035401345.1 Candidatus Altimarinota bacterium | reverse complement strand
AATGCAACGCAAAACACGTTCAACTCAAGACGAAACAGAAAAAAAAGAACAGACAAAAGTTCAGCAAGCGCTTGAAGATTTTGATCAAGAACTTGAGGACACGGTAAAATCTGACGGAGGAGCCAAAATGGCCGACATAGTCAGTAGAGCAAGTTTAAGAGGGATCGTAGCTCTTACACCGGCAGAGAAAAAAGCCAGGAAAAAAGCCATGGAAGAAGCGGGATTTTCAGGGACAGATAGCGATGATTAAGGAGTAATTAAATCAACTTCTCCACATCTCCCTCCTCAGAGATCTTTTCGACGAAATCTGCAAGTTTGAATTCAACCTGTTCTTTCGTCGCGTAATCCCTCGCCGTCACGGTTTCGGAAGCCACTTCTTTTTCTCCGACGACAAGCATATAAGGAATTTTTTGCATTTCAGCATTGCGGATTTTCTTGCCAAGAGATTCATTCGAATCGTCGATTTCGTATCTCGCGCCCACAGCTTTCAAAGCCTCACCGACTTTAGTGGCATATTCATTAAATTTATCACTTACAGGAAGTACGCGTGCCTGTACAGGAGCCAACCAGACAGGAAACGCCCCAGCATAATGCTCGATCAGAAACCCGATAAACCTCTCATGTGTCCCAAGCGGTGCGCGATGTATGCAAAGTGGCGTTTCATTCTCACCTTTTTCATTTATAAAAGTGAGTCCGAATCTACCCGGAACCGCGAAATCGACTTGATTTGTAGCGAGCGTAAATTCACGACCGATCGCACTCCAAACCTGCACATCGATCTTCGGCCCATAGAATGCGCCTTCATTTGGTACTTCGATGTAAGGTGTTTTTGTCTTTATCAAAACATCACGTACCATATTTTCAGTTTCTACCCACAACTTTGGTTCATTAACAAATTTTTCTCCCAATTTTTTAGGATCATGAGTAGAAAATCGCATCACAAATTTCTCAATCCCAAACAATTTAAAATATTTCAAATACATCTCGTTCACCGCCTGAAACTCACTCTCGAACTGCGCGCGAGTGCAGTAAATATGTGCATCATTCATGTTCAAACTTCTTACCCTCATCAATCCAAAAAGCTCACCGGTCTGCTCAAAACGATAGCAAGTCCCATATTCAGCGAGTCTCAAAGGCAAGTCACGATAACTCTTTGGAAACGCCGCAAAAATCTTGTGGTGATGCGGGCAATTCATCGCTTTGAGATAGTATTTTGTACCATCCATCTCCATCGGAGGGAACATACTCTCCTTGTAATAAGGCAAATGTCCGCTCTTCAAATACATTGATTCCTTCGCCAAATGTGGAGTCTTCACTCGTTTGTATCCGCCTCTATCTTCCATCATTTTCCCCAAGTTTTCGATAGTCTCCACAAGCACTCCACCTTTTGGTAACCATAGCGGAAGGCCCGGGCCTGTGTCTTCATCAAAAGCAAACAATTCCAATTCTTTTCCGAGTTTCCTGTGATCGCGTTTTTTGGCTTCCTCAAGCATTTTTAAGTGCGCATCCAGCTCCTCTTTTTTTGCAAAACAAACGCCATAAATTCTCTGCAACATTTTGTTTTTTTCATCTCCGCGCCAGTAGGCGCCAGCGATCGAAGTTAATTTAAAAGCACCGATCTTTATAGTAGATTCAAGGTGAGGACCTTTACACATGTCGACAAATTTCGGTGTCCCGTCTTGCATCACATTTTTATAAAAACTGATTTCTTTTTCACCTTCTTTTTTTAAATCTTCAGCTAATTCAACTTTGTAATTTTGGCCTGCAGCCTTCAAAAACTCGATAGCTTTATCGATAGGTTCACTTCTTTGAATAAATTTCTGATTTTGTTTTACAATCTGATTCATTTTTTTCTCCAAAAGAGTTAAATCCTCTGGAATCAAAGTCCTCGGCAAGTCAAAATCATAATAAAAACCATTTTCGATCGAAGGCCCTATCGCAAGTTTCGCTTCTGGAAACATATCCAAAACAGCTTGGGCAAGAACATGAGAGCACGAATGTCTCATTGCTTCAACATCGACTATCTTTTCAGAATCTTTAGACATTGTATAATTGGGTAAATTTATTTAATGCGCCGGGCCAAAGTCTAATATGAAACTTATCAAACTTCAACTTGTTTCCTTCAGAAGCTATGACAAATACGAGCTGGATTTGAATAAGAACACACTTGTAATCACAGGCGAAAACGGCGTTGGCAAGACAAATATACTCGAAGCCGCATACTTCCTCTCTACAGGCAAAACCTTCCGCAGTTCCGACCAGGACAATCTGATAAAAATAGGAATGGATTATTTCGTAGTAAAAGGGGAGGTGTCAGAGGGCACCAGCAAGAAAAATACCAAACCAGCCGACGCATCAGCTACGAAGCCCGAGTCAACCGCATCAGTTTCGTCACTCGCGCAGATCGCCAGCGAATCCACCCTTCTCGAAGTCGCCTACTCCAACTATCCGCGCAAACAAAAAATATTCAAAGTCAACGACGTCCCAACTCCACACGCAAAATATCTTGGTAATTTGATTACTGTTTTATTCCATCCAAAAGATTTGAATTTGCTCTACATGGAGCCATCTTTGAGACGAAAATACATTAACCTGCTTCTCTCTCAAACCGATCGCGAATATCTTGAAAGCCTTACCGCTTACACGAAAATTTTGAAGCAAAGAAACGCGCTTCTCGATGAAATTGCAGAAAGAAATGTGTCCGAATCAGAACTCGATACTTGGGACGAACGATTGGCTGACGAAGGCGCAAAAATTATTTTCAAACGCATAGAAGCCGTTAAAATTCTCTCAAAAAATCTCCACAAAAATTATCAAAAAATTTCCGGGGGATCAGAGGACTCAAAAGCTCTCTATTCATCTACAATCACACTAGCCGAAGAAGCTGTCGCCAGCGCAGAATCCGACGTGGCGGAACACGAATTTGCAGATAAAGATGAGCAGGCCATATCAATCATAAAAAAATCTTTCCAAAAAAAACTACTTTTGAAGCGCGACAAAGATGTCAGATTTGGATCTACCAGCGCAGGTCCGCACCGCGACGACATCAAATTTACATTGAATGATCACCCGATCGAAGAATTTGCATCTCGTGGCGAAAGTAGGACCGCGCTCATAGCGCTCAAGCTAGCCGAAATCGCATATATAGAGAAGAAATCTCGCACATCTCCGCTTCTTCTCCTCGATGACGTTTTTTCCGAGCTGGATGAAAACAGGCAAAAATTTCTTCTAGAAGCCATTCAAGGCTGTCAGTCGATTATCACCTCCGTTGACATTCCAAAAAATCTCCAAAACAACGACGAAATACAGGTGTTGAAGCTGTAAAAAACCACACTCGGATCTTCCACTTTAGCCCCTTCCAAAAACAAGGGAAATGTGTTATAATTATACATTGAATATTCGAATATGGTCTGTTTCCAAAAACCAAAACAAATATGCAAAATCTTCCTCAAATTATAGGTTCAATATTACTGGCAATTGTGCCGGTACTGGTCTGGGGAACACTGTTTTATATAAAGAGACCAATTAACAAATCATTTTCAGTAGTAACATTTATAGCTGGAGCTTTGGCCGTTTTCCCAATCCTTTTATATAAGACATCTTGGACTTATTTGCCTTGGGTTAACGCATTTAATTTTGCTGAAAAATACAAGCAAGATTATATCGGACTGGATAGAGTTGGGACGGTTTCGTTGAGTGTTTTAATTACATTTATGTTAGTCGGAGTTATAGAGGAATTAATGAAATACTTCGCGGTAGAAATGACTGACGATGACAAATTGCTTTCAATAGACGATTCAATAGCATTTTTTATAATTGCTGCGCTTGGATTTTCATTCACAGAGAACATACTTTACTTCTATAACATTTGGGTTCGCGACGGCGGACAAAATATATTTACACCATTTATTTTTAGAGCAACATTTTCCACATTTGCACATGTAATGTTTTCGGGAATTCTGGGTTACTACCACGGAGTTGCGGAGTTTGCAAAGCCGATTTTACAAGAGGAAATGAGAGCAAAAAGACGTCGTCCTACACTATGGTTTCACAAAATTGTGAATAGAAAAAAAGTTAAAGAATTTCACCAAGAAAAAATGTTTGAAGGCCTTTTGATCGCGATCGGACTCCATGCGATTTTCAACATTCTTCTTGAAATGAC
>DAONBD010000056.1:0-4291 GCA_035401345.1 Candidatus Altimarinota bacterium | reverse complement strand
CTATGCCAAGAGCTTCTCCAAGACTATTTCTTGCAGCTTGAGCCGTTCTCACATTGGCTCTTGTAGCAATTTGCATCCCAAAAAATCCGGCGAGAACACTACTGCCTGCTCCATAAATGAAAGCAATCATTGTGAACAATCCTTCGTTGATTTCAGTCGTTTTAACATCGATCAAAAAGAATAGAACGATACTCAAAACTACTATGAAGATGGCGATAATTTTATATTCTCTCTTCAAGAAAGCCATCGCTCCTGAATGAATTTCTCCTGCAATTTCTTGCATTTTTTCTGTTCCAGTTGCTTTCTTGTTTACATAGAGCCCTAAGCCCAATGCTGCTAACAAGGCGAGTACGCTGGAAGCAAATACTAGGTACAACATCTTTTCTAAGGTTATAAATATTTATGCGAGCAAGATACTATCAATTGAGCAAGCCAATTTCAATAATTTTCTGTTAAATTTTATTTGCGTTTGGAGTACAGTTTATGGTTAACTTAAATGGGCAAGCGTTTTTTTATTGCTCTGGATTTTGATACTTCTTTTAATTTTACAGGTTGGGCTATAGCGAGATGCGCGAATGGTCCGGTATTTTTTATTTTTTGTTGCGATTTTTTTGTATTAATGTATACTTTGCCTTGGTCGTAGATATTGCGAAATGACGTTGCGAGTGAAAGTTGAATTTGATCCTTTGAAGCCGTAGACAACGTACACTTGAGGCAATACGAACCGAAATGAAAGCTCTCCCTCATCTTAATCTCGGGGAGGGTTCTTTTTTTGTCTTTTCGCTTTAGCTTAAATTTTGGAAGATTTGCGGACCGAAAATTCTCAGGTCCTTTTTTGATCAGTATTTTATTGAACATTGTTGGCCAAAAAACACCTAATCCGCTTTTACTATTTCCGGTCGGTAGATTTTGCCTCTATGAAATGAAATGCTGAAAATCAGCCAAGCTATAAAGATTATGATTGATGCTATTATTATTGGAGTTTCAGGGGTGAGTTTTGCGGCGATGAATCCTGAAAGAAGGGTAGGGATTGTGATTGCGAGTGATGCGACACTGGAATTGATTCCGAGGATTTCACCTTGAACCTGAGGGCCTGCCGATCTACTGATTAGGGACGACATGTTGGCGTGTGAAAGCCCGTTTGACATTGCATAAAATGGCGCCAATAAAAAGAGTTGCCATGACGCGGTGAGTGTAAAATTCAATCCAATAAATATTGAAAGAGTAAGCAGTGTCACCATCAATATCTGATGCTCTTGAAATCTTTTTGTTACGATTCTTAATACCACGGCTTGGGCGATGATGATCCAAAATCCCGCATATGCAAAATAGTCTCCGATGTTGCCTTGTGTAAAATTAAATCTATCTATAAGTGAAACTGCGAAGAATGATGTGAAGAATGAAAATCCTCCTTGAAAGAAAAAATTTGTGGCAAGAAGGGCTCTCAAATGTTTCAAGGAAATGATCCTTTTAATGTTGTTGAAGCCTTTCGTGATTGTGATTTTTAAATCTTTATTTCTGTTTAAATGCGTTTCTTTGAAGACGGTTATGATGAAGATCACATTTATCAGGCTTAATAAAGCGGCCGCTATAAACGGTGTTGTGGCTGTGAAATACGTGGAGACCGATGGGTCTGATAATTTTCCTCCAATATACGGTCCGACAATCATTCCAAGTCCAAAAGTAGCCCCTATTAACCCGAAGTTTTTTGCTCTGTTTTCAGGTTTTGTTATGTCGGCTATTGCAGCCTGTGCTACTGAGATATTTCCGCCCATTATTCCGTACACCATTCTAGATACGAACAAAAGAGGTATATTTCTTGTGTATATTGCGATCGCGAACACGATGTATGAAATAAAAGTTCCTGATATTGATATGCCGAGTATTTTTTTGCGTCCGTATTTGTCTGAAAGTTGACCCAAAATCGGTGCTGAAAGAAATTGCATGAACGGAAAAATCGCGTTAAGAAGTCCGTATATTATATATCCGCTTTGGACTACGGTCATCGTGCCGATACTTGCGACTCCCGCGAGGAGGTAGTACTGAGATTCCGGATCGGCGAGTAGCATCGGCATGACCGGAATCAAAATCCCAACGCCGATCATGTCTATGAAAATTGTGAGAAGTATTATCGGAAGGATTTTTCTTTGTTTTGGTGTGTCGAGTATTTGCATGTATGGGGTTTGTGCGTTGCTATCTATTTTGTTGTGTTACGGTCTATCTTGTGGCGTTGGTTTTTCTTGGTGTATTTTTGGGGCTCGATTCTATTCTTTTAATTTTTTGAAAGCAAATGTAAGATGTGTAAGGTTTTTTTAATTATTTTTTAATTCAAAAATATGGCTTCAACACATTCAATGGACATAGTTGTGCAATTCGATTTGCAAGAAATGAAGAACGCGATCGATCAGGCGCTCCGCGAGGCGACCAACAGATATGATTTAAAGGATTCCAATGTGAAAATCGAGCTAAAGGAGGACAGTATCGTGTGGCTGGAAGCGGCAAATGATATGCATGTGCAGGCTCTATATGACGTACTTTTGAAGAAAATGGTTGGGCGCGGACTTTCACATAAAAATTTGAATGCCGGAAAGGTGGAAGACGCGAGCGGGATGAGAAGAAAACAGGAAATAAAATTAGTTAAGGTACTGGATCAGGAAAACGCGAAATTGGTTTCGAAGATCGTGAGGGAGAAGTTCGCGAAGGCGAAACCTGTGATACAGGGTGATACTGTGAGAGTGACTTCAGGATCGATCGATGAATTGCAGGCGGTGATCGCAGTGCTGAAGAGTGATCCGAGTATTACCGTACCGTTGGAGTTTGGGAATTATAGGTAAAGTCCGGGACTCTACTGTAAGGGGTAGTCAAGTTCGGGACTTTACTAATATTTAATTGCAATTTTATGGCTGAAGTAAAAGTTTTGTTGAGTGGATATTTGACGGAGGATTCTCCGAGTGGGATTGGGAGTTGTTCGACTGTTTCTTTGATAAAAACTCGCGGTCTTGATGGTAAAAATATAGTGATGGTAGTTGATCCCGGGACTGTGCAAAGTCAGAATTTGATTCGCGAGGCTCTTAAAAAAGAGGGGCTCCAAGTGAAAGATGTGACTCATGTTGGCATTACTCATTCACACATGGATCACTTCCGAAATATTGGAATGTTTCCGAATGCTGTGAGTGTGGATTTTTGGGGAATTTGGACTGACGATGAATGTGTTTATTCGAATGAAAATGAGATTATTGAAATAGGGGATGGATTGAAAACTGTGAAAACTCCGGGTCATAGTTATTGCAGTATTACTTTTTTGGTTGAGACTTCGCGCGCGAGAGCTGACGGCGAAATCTTTGATGCGAAAGTTGCTGTTTGCGGAGATGTTTTTTGGAAAGAGAATTATCCCGAGGTCGAAGACGATCCGTATGCAGGCGATCGAGAAAAATTAAAATTAAGTCGTAAAAAAGTTCTGGAAATGGCTGATTATATCATTCCCGGACATGGAGATGAATATTCTGTTTAAATTTGTTTTTGGTTGTTTTATAATTGCTTCCTTTGTATTAACTTAACCAAGATGTTATGGATAAAAATGCTTTGGGAAATGGTGTACATGAAGATGTTCTTACTGTTAGGCCTTTAAAGGGAGAAACTGTCGGACAGGCTTTTGGAAGAACTTGTAGAGAGGCAATGGCTAGAAGAATTTTGGATGGGACGCCTTCTGATGGAATGGCGATTATAACTTCAGGTATAAGAGGGTTGATTGCTAATAGAATTGTTGCTCAGAATGCGCAAAATCTGGATGATCGTGGTGATGAGGGAATACATGTTGAAATTGATACTCATGGTGATCGTGGACTTGGTGGCAATTTTGATGGAGGTTCGGATCTAGGTTCAAACACAGAAGATGCAGGTGTTGATGGCAGCTCCGACCATGGCTCTACCGATGTTTCAGATGATGTCGATCACTACGGTGATGACTCTTGTGATGGTGTTGATTCTGATCCCGGGATGTAATTGATTTACTTCTTTTTTCCTCCGTTTTTTTTGCTTTCAGTCTTTTTGCCGAATATAAATATGTAGAGGATTTCCAGAATTCCGGCTGTGTTTAAAAGTAAAATAACTATAAACCACCGTTTACTGCCGTTTCTTGCGGCTTTCCATAGTGCTATTCCGTCCCAAACCATACTCCATATCATTAATGGGACTATCCATATCATGTTTGCCTGAAAGTAGGCTTGCATTGTGATTTCATTTGGCATTTTTTTGTTTGGTTAAAGGCTTTTCCCTTGTGTTTTTGATTGTA
>DAONBD010000055.1:0-4304 GCA_035401345.1 Candidatus Altimarinota bacterium | reverse complement strand
GAGGCGTTTGAGCTCCGGAAGGGATTCTTTGAATGCTTTGGTTTTTTGGTCGAAATTGTTTGCGATGATTTCCGGATCGGTGGGGGAGAAGTATTTAATTTTTTGTTTTGTGAATGTTGAAATGAATCCTTTTTCTTTTAATTTTTCTAGGATGTCGTATGTGGTGACGCGATTTATGCGAGCTTTTTCAGCGATGCGCGATACCACGCTAGGGCCGACTTCGATGAGTGAAATATAGACCTTGGTTTCTTTGTCCGTGAGGCCTAAATTTTTGATTATTGGGATTAGTGTTTTTGTCATACTTAGAAGTTTGATTTGAAATTTAAGTGTTTAATCCGTCAAGCGAAATATTGTTGTAGAAAATTCCGACAAGGAGCGGAATTTGAGGCGTTGGAATTGTGTGTTTTTAGCTGAATTGACTGGCTATTTTCCTTTATTTAAAGCCTAAAATCTTTGTTCTTGTAATTATTCTTCTACACCCTAAAAAGCTACCCCATTTTACTATTGAATTTTTGAAAAGCAAAAAATAAATTGAATAACGTTTGGACAAAAAATCGTTTAATTTTCATTCAATTTTTCTTTAATTTTTAACCACAAAAAAATGGTGATGCCAAAACCAAAAACGAAAGATGAAGTGTTGCAACTTTGTACTGAGTATAAAGTTCGATTTGCAAAATTGCAGTTCACGGATGTGAATGGGTTTTTGAAAGCCGTGACGATTCCGGTCGAAAAACTTGAAGATGCGATCGAGCACAATGTTTGGTTTGATGGGTCATCAATTGAGGGTTTTACCAGAATTTTTGAGAGCGATATGTATTTGAAATTAGACCTTGCGACTTTTGTCGTGATTCCGTGGACTCGGGGGACGGATACGACCGCGTGCAGGATTATTTGCGATGTGTATATGCCAGACGGCAAGCCATTTGAAGGCGATCCGAGGTATATTTTGAAAAGACAAATTGAGAGAGTTCGCGCGAAAGGCTTGGAATTTTTTGTAGGGCCGGAGTTGGAGTTTTTTCTATTCAAAAAAGAAGATGGTAAGGCGAAACTGATACCGAATGATAAAGATGGATATTTCGATCAGTCTACCGATGAGTCGAACGAAATTCGTAATGAAATGGCTTCGACTTTGATGGAATTTGGGATGGAGGTGGAGGCTTTGCATCACGAGGTCGCTCCCGGTCAGCATGAGATCGGTTTCAAATATTCCGATCCTTTGACGCAGGCTGATAATGCGATTACTTTTAAATTTATTGTGAAAGCGATCGCGGCGAAACATGGCTTGCACGCGACATTTATGGCGAAGCCGATCGCGGGGTTAAGCGGATCGGGAATGCATGTGCATCAAAGTGTTTTCAATGATGCCGGGGAAAATTTGTTTTTTGATGCGACGAAAGAAGATTGGATTTCTGATCTTGCGAAGAGTTTTATTGCCGGGCAGATTTCGCATATCAAGGCGATGACTGCTGTGCTTAATCCTACCGTGAATTCATACAAAAGGCTTGTGGCCGGGTATGAGGCTCCTGTGTATATCGCTTGGGGGCATACGAATAGGAGCGCTCTTATCAGGATTCCGCGTGTGTCACCGACGAAGCCGAAGGGTGTGAGGTGTGAGCTCCGTTCTCCTGATCCAACTTGCAATCCTTATTTGGCTTTTGCTGTGATGATCGCGAGTGGTTTGGATGGAGTGGAAAATGGTCTTACTCCACCGCCGGTTTTGGATGAAAATATTTTCCATTTATCTGATGAAGATGCTTTGAACAAGGGCGTCGATACTTTGCCTTCGAATTTGGAACATGCTTTGCATCATCTTGCGAAGGATGAAGTGTTAAAGGAAGCTCTCGGCGCGCATACTTACAGGATGTTTATGTCTGCGAAAAGTGCCGAATGGATGGCTTACAAAGCGTCCGTCTCAGCTTGGGAAGTGGAGAAGTATTTGGAGTTGTATTAAAAATCTATCCCGGAGTGGTCTAACAATTCTTGATAATAAATCTCTCAATCTCGAGAAGCATTTCGCTCGGGTCGTCAGCGGTGATTTTGACTCGGCCGGATTTGAAGGATTTGTCGAGCTCGAGGAGCTGGGCGTATATTTTTTTCAAGGTCGGTATGTCGAAGTTGCGACATTGCTTGGCCGCATTTTGGGCGACGAACGGGTGGCATTTCAGTTCGCGGGCTATCGAGGATTGATCGGTAATTCCATGATCGACGAGATATTTGGCTTGGATAAGAATTCTGAAATGACGTACAATCATGTAGAAGATCATTAACGGTTCTTCGCCACTTTCTACTAAAATTGAAAATATTTTTAATGATCCGGTGCGATCTTTTGCTGCGAGTGAATCTGTTAGTTTGAAAATTGAGCTGGATAGGGAAGGAGTGACCAGATCCAGTATCATTTTTTTTGTGATTGGGGAGGTGGAAGTAATAGTTGATTTCGCTGGAGAAGTTGATGATTTTGAGGACGTGGATTGTGTAGGAGAAGCTGATGTTGTAGGAGAGGCTGATGTTGCTGGAGAAGCTGGTGGTGTTGGTGAAGTGGACGAAGTTGCGAATGTGGATGTAGATGTAGACGTAGTGGATTCTTCTGCGACTGATCCTCCTGAGGCGCTGATTAATTTATCTATCTCGTTGGAAAGTTGCCAGAGGTTTGGGCCAACATGTTGTCCCAAGAATTCTGCTTCTGCGTGGGCGATGTGGCCTCCGCGTTTGGTAGTCTCATCTGTGATCCAGCGCGTGAGTTCATATGGCGACATTGGAGCAAATTCTTCTGTTGTGGCTGTTTTATTTAAAGCTTTAAACAAAGAAGTGCGTTTGTCCGGCATTTTACTTTCACTGAAAACGACGATACAAAAATCCGGTATTTCACCGCTCAAAATTTCAACCATTTCTTTTTGACTGTCGGCAGAAGCTTCATCGAGGAAATTTTTCACGATTACAAGTCTTTTATCAGATAGAAATGGCATAGACGAAAGATTTGTGGCGAATTCTTTGAGGTCGATGTTTTTGCCTTCCAGAATATTGATATTGGACTCGTCGTATTTTAATTTGAATTGCTCGATCCAGTGTTGAACTTTTTTGCTTATTGAATAACTATCTTCTCCGTAGAAGAAGTATAGATTTGGCTTTTTTTGGAGTTTTTCAGGCATTTTTTTGGCTGTTTGTATATTTTGAAAGGATCGGAGCTAGATTATATAACAAAAGCCGTGCTTTTGGCACGGCTTTTTGAGTGAGAATTTGTTAATCCGGTTTATTTGGTCTGAATTGCTGTAGATTTATCTGATTAGTTTTGATTCATCTGATTAATATGGAGTTTTTAATTGAGTAATATCCATAAGATCTTTTAATCCAGGAGGAGTGTTGATCAAGAAGTTTTCTGAGTAACGGATTAATACCGATCCTTCATCTTCGTCGATGTCTCCTACATACAATCTGTGGCTAAATAGATCTGATACGTCTCCGTATAGGCCGCCGTTGACAGTGAGTTTTTCGGTGGAGTCTGGGTTCTTTGGGTCTTCTGAATTTGACGCCATGAATTGACCTGTCGTGATGTAGATTCCGTCGATTTTAGTTACTGATTCATCTATGATGATATTTCCCAATACTATGAATGCGGCTGATGGAACGTCGTTTAGGTTCGAATAGTCTGCGTTATTGTATGTTATGTTTCCGTTGATATTTAAGTTTCCATTTATGATGTATGTGTGTGTGCCAGAGATTTTGAATTCTGTGTTGACGGTTGCATCTCCTTCGAAATTGTAGATTTTGGCGTTTGCGTGGGTGTGAGTGTCGAATGTTGTATTGCTTCCTACTTGTGTAGCGAATCTACCAACTCTAGTTGCATTTGCTCGGATTTGATCCATTACCGCTTTTGCATCCCATTTCTCCGTCACTTCTGTTGTCATTTCACAGATGCTACTTGAGAAGTTTTTGAGTTCGTTTTGGTAGCCTACCAAGTTGTTTTTCGTATTTGAGAATTTACAAACATCATGTGTCGGACTTGAAAGAGTTGGGAGTGCTTCCGGGTTAGTTTCAGTACCGGTTTCTGGAATTGTGTGTGGTGTTGTCACGGGCACAATAATCGGGCCTGAAATGTTTTTTTGAGGACCGCAGTATGCTATATCCGTACCGGTTTTTAGCTCTGATCCGAAATAAGCATCTCCGCCTGATCTGGTTATGATGTATGGGCAAAGTACTATTACTTTTGTTGAGTCTTCATCTTCCCATTTTGGATCTCCTCTTGATGGGACTTCTTTGTCTGCATAAGCTTCAGCTTTGCCTTCGTTTATAAACTCTTCACCGCACCC
>DAONBD010000054.1:0-4400 GCA_035401345.1 Candidatus Altimarinota bacterium | reverse complement strand
TGCAGTTTCAATCGGGTCATAGTTTCTTAACTCATACCACAAAGATACCGGTGAATCAAAGATACGAGAACTATCAACTGCTGCATTCGATGATAATGATTTTACTTTATCACGTAAAACTTTGATAGAATCAACAACAGCTTTTTTTCTTGCAGGATCAGTGATCTCATTTGCTATGTATTCAGCCTGAGCTACGAAAAGGTCCTCAAGTCTCCGTGCATTCGGAGTAAGGTAGATCAACCCTTTGATTGAAGGATTCTCTTTTGCAATTCGTGGGAGCATCATTCCACCAAAACTATGTCCACAAATATAGATCTGTGTCGTATCGATAGAAGTATCTGCTTTAGCAACTTCAATCGCCCGCTGAACATCTTCAAGTACTTCTTGTTTCACAGTATAATTTGGAGAATAGTGTGACATCTTTGATTTGAAAATTCTTGTTCTTTTTTCAAATCGCAGAACGGCAATACCCTGAGCAGTTAATCCGGATGTCAGATCTCTGAAAGGCTTTAATGGGCCAAATGTTTCATCGCGATCATTTGCACCTGAACCATGAACTAAAATTACCACCGGGTGTTTTCCGGGAGTATTAGGAATCACCAGACTTCCGGGGATTCTGAATTCTCCGGTTGTCAACAGAACTTTTTTCTCTTTCGCAGCAGCAGCATTGTGATATGATGGAACCTGATATTTTGGTCGTTTATCTACCGGTGTAAAATAATAACCTTTGATCTTTTTATTTGTGCCCCAGATCAGACGAAACGTAATTTCATTTTTTTCAAATTGCAAGGTGTAGGCATATACTTCAAAATTTCCTTGCTGACTTTTTTCAACTTTCAGGTTTTTCACATATTTACCATTCTGTTGAATCAGGTTTTTCCAGCTTTTGGCAATTGAAGCGGTATCAATCTTTGAAATTGATGCTGTATCAATTTGCTTATATATGTTCAGGAATTCATTTTTAACAAACTGCTGTAATACGATCTCTGAGCGGCCACGAAAATCAATTTCCTGACCCAGGACAGAAGCAGATAACAGAACTAGCAGATAAAGGAGTTTTTTCATAGGGTGCGAATATATAATTCTTCTTCTACTGATTGTATGACAGATTGGGATATTTGTTCAATTTGGCTAAAAGTGAGGTCAAAAAAGACAGGTAATGAGATTTCACAGGAATAATTCCGGTAACAGACAGGGTAATCTTCAATTGAATAGCCACGTGATTTATAGAAAGACATCATTGGAACAGGGATAAAATGCACATTGACGCTGATATCTTTGTCGAAGATCTGCTGCATGATCTTATCTCTTTTCGCTTCATCGATACCGGAAATTCTCAAGGGATACAAATGATAGGACGATTCCTGAGTTGAATTTTCCATATCAGGTAAAATAGCCCAGGATTTACTTCCAAATGCTTTATTGTAGGCCTGACAGATCGCCTTTCTTTTTACAAGAGTTTCGCTTTCGTATCTTTCAAGTTCAACAAGTCCGATAGCTGCAAGAATATCGGTCATATTCATTTTGTAACCGGCTTCTACAATATCATATCGCCAGTTTCCTTTTTGCATTTTTGCAAGTGCGTCTTTGTTTTGTCCATGTAAAGTCTTTACACAAAGTTCATCATACAATTTATCATTGTCGAGATGAGCAAAATTTAATGCCACTGCTCCACCTTCAGCCGTTGTAAGATTTTTCACAGCATGGAATGAAAACACAGAACAATCGGTTAGAGTACCTGACTTGTTCCCGTTCTGTTTAGCGCCCAGAGAGTGAGCAGCATCTGCGAGAACGAAAATTCTTCCGAGTCTTTTTTGCTCATCTGATACTGGTGAAAAAAGTTTTTTTATTTCCGGATCATTCACTAATGCATTCAATGCATTATAATCGCAAGGCCAGCCACCAAAATCAACAGGCATGATTACTTTTGTTCTTGAAGTGATAGCAGCCTTTACTTTTTCAGGATCGATATTGAAATCAGATTTTACGTCAACAAAAACAGGCTTAGCGCCGCAATGCATAATTACATTTGCTGTTGCTGAATAAGTGTATGATGGGAGAATAACTTCATCGCCTTCTTTGACTCCGAACCAGATCAACATGATCTCTAATCCGGCAGTAGCAGAATTCAGGCAAATAGTTCTTTTATTCCCGCAATATTCTGCGAGAAGTTTTTCAAATTTTTTTGTTTTAGGTCCGGTCGTAATCCACCCTGATTTTAGAGTATCAACAACTTCATCAATAATTTTCTGATCGATCCTGGGTGGTGAAAAAGGAATCATTTATTCAAGCTTTCATTTGTTTTAAACCGAAATCACAGTATCAAGTTTAGAGGGACGAAGATAAAAAAAAATAACGGCAATTTTTCGCTATTCTGTGTAATTTCATACATATTTTAGGGTCAAATTGCGCGCCTTTCAGCTTTATCTGTAAGATCGTAACGAATAAGCAGACAAAAGAAAAACACAAAAAAGATAAACCCGGCATGAACCTGTAACATTGATTCAACCATAAAATTACAAATGACCAAAAGGCTGAAGAGCGCCAGCAAATAATACTTTCGGATAATTGCATAAACCAATGCATAGACTGTCATCAGGAGTAATAAAATAAATCCGATAATTCCTGTTCCGATAAATGTTTGCAAAAACTGATTATGAGCATTCAAACTATTGGCATAAGCACCAGTCAATCCATTTTTTTGGTATGCTTCATTCAGCTTATCGGTCAAATCACCTGGCGTTGTTCCGAAAAGGAAATTTTCCTTTATTATTTTCATAGATTCTTCCCAGATCAAAATTCGAACAGCTGTACTTTCCACATCACTTTTATCAATTGCTTTTTTTGAAAACATAACATTTGCTGCCATTTTCATTCTGTCAAATGGCTCCGGGAAAAATTTGTTCGTTACAAAAAGACCAGCCACCAGAATCAAAAGAGTTCCGGATAGAATTTTCGCATTCACTTTCTCCGAAATAATAAAAGTCAACGGTAATACCAGTAATGCAGATAACAATCCCATTTTTGAACTACAGAAATAGATCGCTACGATGAACAGCAGGAAAATGGAATAAATATAACTCCTCTTCACCTCTGTAGATCTCCTTTTAACGACTAAGATCAAAAGTATGATCGCAAAAATCAGGTACATTGCAAAGTAACTGGGATGTAAAAAGTACGAGAATTCTTTATAGTAGAAATCATTTACCCCATCGGCAAAATATCTATAGATAGTTCTTGCAATACAAAAAAGGGATGAAAGTATACACGCTGCAATGAATGCATCTATGATCCTGTTGACTTGTTTTGTTGTATAAGCGGAGGAGAATATGAATAATGGAAAGATCAGGAAGCCAAGTTTTTTTTCTATTGCAAATAATGCAACTCCCTTATTTTCGGAAAAAAAATATCCGATGGCATGGATCAAAAAATATCCAATAAGGACATAACTCCACTTTGTATAAAAGATATTCTTTAAAGCTTTACCGGTATCATTAAAAAACAAAAAAAACATTGCCCAGATAATAATTATCAAGGTATAATTGATCCCAAATGGCAAGAGAAAAGAAAGCGATAGAGGCAGAATATATCCAAAATTCAAAAAAGTATTTTTTAATTTTTGGATCATTTTTCTGTTTCAGTATTTGGACCTGATTTACTTAAGTAATAAAAATTCAATTTTTATTCTCCGTTAAAAGACGGAAAAAATTCTCAGCAATTGAGTTACGGTTAAACTTCTTGTCAACATAATTTCTGGCATTCTCGGCCCAGACTTTAACATCCTCAGGATGTTCGCATACATATAAAATACTTCTTACTAACTCCTCCTCTGACTCAGGAGTAAAGAACATGCCACACTTACCTTCATCGATAAACAGTTCTTTCGCTTCACCATCCACACCGAGCAATATCGGCTTTTTCATGGCCAGGGATTCAAATATTTTTGAAGGAATTGCTCCTTTGAATAAGTCCAGTTTCTTTAGTGGAATAATTGATGCTGTTATTGCTGCAACAATATGCGGCATTTCCTTTTTAGTAACGGGAGCCCGGAAATAAATATTCTCTAATCCCAGCGACCTTGATTTTTCAACTAATCGTTCCTTTTCCGGTCCATCTCCCAGCAATAAGAACTTAATTTCATTTCTATCTTTAAGCTGAAGAGCTGCATTCAAAATTATATCCAGCCCCTGCGCGTAACCAATTATACCACCATAGAAAAAGATCTTATCTTCATCTTTGAATCCTGCAGTTTTTTTCCAATCTGCTGTATAAAGTGTAGGATCATAATAACTCAGGTCGACACCATTGGGCAGCCAGTAAACAATTTTTTGTGGGAACCTTGATTTTATATTTGCCACAATTCCTTTCGTCTGGCCGGTAATTAAAGCTGATTTCCTGTA
>DAONBD010000053.1:0-4460 GCA_035401345.1 Candidatus Altimarinota bacterium | reverse complement strand
CAAATCTAAGAGACAAAGCAGATGATGTAGTATCAGACATGATGTTCAATCCATTTGAGCCAATTTCTGAAATGACAATAAAAATATGTGAAATTGCCAGATCGGAAACCGCACAAGCAATCCCGGGATTGATAGCAGCCATACCTGGAACAACAGTCAGACTGACTAAAGCTGTAATAGAAGAACTCGTTTATAAAGCAGAAGAAATAAGAAATGGCATAAGGAGAAACGGCCTCATCGGGGACATGGAAAAAGAAGACGAAAAAGTGACCTAAATCAACATCAACTTCACTCTGAACTTCTCTACTCCGCCGTCGCTTCTGATCTAGTTTCTCTTACAACATTTACCTTCACTGGACCTGGGTGTTGTAGGTCTCTTTCAATCTTTCTTGCAATGTTGTAAGAAAGTTTCACAGATTCCAAGTCATCGATCTCAGTAGGCGTGACAAATACACGAACCTCTGATCCGGCCTGAACGGCAAATGCTTTTTCGACTCCGTCGAAATCCGTACAAACATTCTCAAGTTCAGAAAGTCTTCTGATATAACTATCCAGATTGTCTTTATTAGCGCCTGGTCTTGAATTCGAAATCAAATTAGCGACATATACGATCTGAGCCTCAACCGATTCAGGTTCAGGGTCGCCATGGTGAGACGCGATAGCTTGAACAACCTCTTTCGGGAATCCGAACTTCGCAGCGATATCCGCACTGATCTTCGCATGGTGCCCAGGAATCTCGTGATCGACCGCCTTTCCAATATCATGAAGCAATCCGGCTCTCTTACAAACTGATACATCCGCGCCCAACTCTTCAGCCAAACTACCGGCAATGAAAGCAACTTCAATAGAATGTTTCAAAGCATTCTGACCATGTGTGACTCTGAATTTCAAACGACCCAAAATCTTCACCAAGTTCGGATGGAATCCGGTGACTCCACATTCCAACACAGCTTTCTCTCCAAGTTCTTTGATAAGAATATTAACTTCGTCTTTAACTTTTTCGACAGTCTCCTCGATTCTCGCAGGGTGGATACGTCCATCCTCCACAAGACGCTCAAGAGCAACCTTTGCAATATAACGACGTACGAGATCGAAACCCGAAATAACGATCGAGCCCGGAGTATCATCAACGATAACATCGATACCAGTTAACTGTTCGAATGTATTAATATTTCTACCTTCACGACCAATGATACGTCCTTTCATTTCATCATTCGGCAAATTCACGATAGTAGCTGTAGACTCAGAAGCAGTCTCAGCAGCATATTTCTGAATCGCCTCGGCAATAATAAACCTCGCCTTTGCATCAGCCTCCTCTCTCAAAGCTTTCTCTGTTCTTTTGATAGTTTCGACTATATCTGCCTTTGCCTCAGACTCAACTTTCTTCAGCAAAACTTCTTTTGCCTCATCCTTACTCATAGCTGCAACTTTCTCCAACTGAACTTGTTGCATCTTATAAATTTCTTCGACATCTTCTTTTAATTTTCTAACTGAACCGACTTTATCCTCCAACTCACCTTTCAACTTTTCAACTTTATCTGATTTTTCATCGAGTTGAGCTTCCTTCTGTACCAATCTGTCCTCAATTTTCGACAACTGTTCGCGTCTTCTCTGTTCCTCTTTTTTCACCTCATCTTGTAATTTAAAAGCCTCATTTTTCGCCTCATAAACCATCTCATTCGCCTTCAATTTCGCATCCGCAATCATCTTCTCAGTTTTTTCAGCCAAATCTTTATTTTTCTCTTCAACCTGTTTCTTCCTGTAAATAAACCCGCCGTAACCGCCGGCACCGAGCGCGATCAGCGCAATTAGAATCGTTTCAATCATTTTTTGATCTGTTAATTTTATGCGCCTAGTTGGAACGGAAACCTGAAAGATTTTTGAACTAAATTTTGAATTTTCACACACTTCTCCCCTATCCTCTCACTCTATATTTTGAATTTTTATTCTGAAATTCTATTAACTTTTAATACTTTTAATGTAATTCAAACCTTAAATCTCTATTAAATCTTAAATTCCGTTCTTACCTCACTAGACACGCCAAATTTACCCTCGAGCCAATACAATGTCAATCAGAACTTGATTTCACATCACTATAAAGAAAACCTTAAAAACGTAAGGGAAAATTAAGAAAAAATTTAAATATTTATAAGAAATTTTTAAAAGCTAATTATTAAAATTAGATTAATAAAATCAAAATTTAAATAACCTAACTATGCTAAAAATCACGGAAATTTTACCGAACCCAAAAGGCACAGATACAAATAACGAATTTATAGAAATTACAAATTTCTCAAACGAATCAATAAATCTAAAAGGGTTTTCACTGGACGACGGAGAAAAAGGAAGCAAACCATATAAATTCACGACAGACACTATAATTTTGCCAAGTTCTTCAAAAAGTTTTTATAATTCCATAACCAAAATCGCACTCAACAACACATCCGACTCCGCACGATTATTCGATCAATCAGGAACGTTAATAGACGAATTAAAATACGAAAAAACAAGCGAAAACAAATCTTATTCTTACACAGAAATACTCTCGGAAAAAGGATCGAGAATTCTTTTATTAGAAACCGACCCTACCCCAAACAAACAAAACAAAAAACTATATAAACTCACCGGAACAATCACAGAAAAAACAGAAAATTCCTTCCAAATCTCAGAAGAAAAGTCTCGAAAAACCTTAACAATAAATTATTCGCAAACAACAAAAGAATTGTCCGACATCGCATTCGCAAAAAATACCGAACTTTCGATCCTGGCGTCAAAAGAATCTGCCTCGATTTTTAAAATGATCGATTACCAAATCCTCAAACCCTCATCACAAAACGAATCCACGTCAATAAATAATTTCACAGAACAAAAAGAATTCAAAGTAGACCTCCCAGTACAAATTATAATTCTACCAATCACGATAATTTTGATCATCATATTGCTGATTATAAAACGAAAACATCTCAATCATTCTTGCCAACACAATCAACAAAATGTATAAAAAAGAAAGTATTAATTAACAAACACAAATGGCAAAAAAATCAAATAAAAGTTTTTATTTTAAAATATCAGTCTTGGCATTAATAGTTTTTGCAGGAGGATTTTTGATAGGATCGATAACTAATTCCGAAGACTGCTCAACTCTTCAAGCGAACACTACAGCTGATAAAAAAGCTGCCGATAAGATCGAAACGCAAGAAATAGATCTTTCAAATTCAGCATATTTGGGAGAGGAAGAGGCTCCCATCACGATGATTGAATTCACAGACTATGAATGTCCTTTCTGTCAGAGATATTATTTCGGAGCGTTTGAAGATATCATGGAGAAATACATTAAAACCGGTAAAGTTAAATACGTAACCAAAAGTTTGCCATTAGATTTCCATGAAAATGCACGACCTGCCGCATACGCATCATACTGCGCAGGCGAACAAAACGCTTTGTGGGACATGCACGGTAAATTATTTACATACCAAAATGAATGGGCGTATGAAGACGATCCTACAGATGAATTTACAAAATACGCAGGAGAGCTTAAGTTAAACCAAAACGCATTCACGGAATGTCTAAAAACAGCTCCAAAAAATTACGACAAAACAATCAATGAAGACATGGCTTTGGCATCAAAAAACAAGATAAAAGGAACTCCTAGTTTCCTCATCAACGGACAACTAATAGTCGGAGCACAACCTTTTCAGTCATTCGAAAATATAATCGAAAGTCTGCTTTAGATTTTTTTGGTTGCCGACAAAATATCGTAAATCAACTGAACAGTTGACGCTCTTGTTAAACTTAAATTAGGCAAAAACACACGACCTTTTACAACTCCCAAATCTTTTGAGACTTTGGCATAAGGAGCGTACCAATCATTAACAGGCACATCCAAAAACGGCTGTGCGTCAACGCTCGTCGGCATTTTCACTTCCAAAGCATTTAATGTCATCTTGATAGCCTCAACTCTGGAAACAGTCCTCTCAGGTCTGAAATATCCATCATCATATCCACCGACAAGACCGGATTTACTTGCGTAACAAACATACACTTCAAACCAACCAGACTGAACATCTGTGAAACATTTTTCATAAACACCACCTGCAAAATCAGCATCCACAACCTCCAACAATATCTTCAAAAACTCAGCTCTACTAACCAAATTAACAGGTTTAAAAGTACCGTCGTCATAACCTCCCACATATCCCATATTTTTAAAATAAGAAATTGCCGTGGCATTTTCATGAGCCTCGGGGACATCAGAAAATATTAATTTTTCTGTATTTGTAACAGGAGTTCCGACCGTCTCGGACGTAGCATCGACAGCACCAACAACAGAAGCGTTAAGATCTTTAGTGTAATTCCCGAGAGAAACAGTTGCATTAAAAATTCCATACAAAGAAAACCCGGCAATTAATAAAACCAAACCTATAAAAGGCAAATATTTAATGGTAATTTTTTTATTCTTC
>DAONBD010000052.1:0-4732 GCA_035401345.1 Candidatus Altimarinota bacterium | reverse complement strand
TATACTAGACTCATCGTCTTATTGCATCTTTTGTCTGATGAAAGCTGGAATGTCATATTCATTCTCTGCGGCTTTGATCGGAGCGACTGTACCCAATGAGTGAGATTTTACCAAAGGTCTCTCTGTGCTGGCCATGTCGAAGCCAGTAGCAATAACAGTGATTTTGATTTCACCTGTGTATGAATCATTGATAACAGCACCGAAGATAATGTTGGCTTCTGGATCAGCAGCTTCTGTGATGATCTTTGCAGCTTCGTCAACTTCGTACATAGATAGGTCGTTTCCACCTGTGATATTGAATAGAACGCCTTTTGCTCCGTCGATACTCATTTCCAAAAGTGGGCTTTCGATCGCCGCTTTTGCCGCCTCTGAAGCGCGATTTTCTCCAGCACCATAACCAATACCCATAAGAGCAGATCCAGCATTTTCCATGATTGCTTTCACGTCCGCGAAGTCTACGTTTATCATTCCGTGAACGGTAATCAAGTCTGCGATACCCTGGACACCTTGGCGAAGAACGTCATCTACGACTGCGAACGCGTCGTTCAATGGAGTTTTTCTATCGATGATTGCGAGGATTTTATCGTTTGGGATTGTAATTAATGTATCTAATTTGTTTTTTAAGTTTTCCATACCGTCTTGAGCCTGAGATCCACGTCTGTGCCCTTCAAAACCGAATGGTTTTGTCATAACGCCAACCGTAAGGATCCCCATGTCTTTAGCAAGGCCAGCGATAATTGGGGCCGCGCCTGTACCTGTTCCTCCTCCAAGTCCACAAGTGATGAAAAGCATGTCCGCCCCTTCTATTGCTTCTTTAATTTCTTCAATTGATTCTTCTGCGGCTTGCTTACCAATATCCGGGTTCGCACCTGCACCGAGTCCGCGTGTTGTGGCGCGGCCGATGTTTAATTTGGTCGGAGCGTCGTTGTGGTATAGAGCCTGAGCATCTGTATTAACCGCGATAAATTCAACGCCTTTCAAACCTGATTTAATCATCCTGTTCAAAGCGTTACATCCTCCGCCTCCTACACCCATAACTTTAATATTAGCTACCGGTGTAATGTCTGGTGTGATTTCCAAAGTTCTGTTTCTTTTTGGAGCCATTGATCCTCCTCCTGCTGAGAAAAGATTTTTGAGGTCCAAATCTGGATTTTTTCCGTTTGCCATATTAATTAGGGTGAAATGTTATTTAGGTATATATGTTGTGCGCTTTAGTGCGCTGACTTATTTTTTAATTTGTGAGAGCGTTCAGAAAGGTTGTAATTATCTCTATGATTTGACACGTTGTCAATGTTTGGTGTTGTGATTTTTAACAGGAGTGCGAAGATCGACTTCCCAAACATTAACTAATGTTTTATAGTAAACGACTACAAGTTTCCGAGATGTTTTTATAAACATTCAATCAACCATTACTCTGTCGTTGTTGCCGTAAATTTCCGGCACGAATTTTTAAGAAACCAAGCCTTTAAGCCACTTTTTGACACTACCAACTCCCTTCTTTAAGTTCATGGATTTCCCTGTACCATACGGATTGCCTTCATATTTAGAGCCCCAAATTAAAAGACCTATCGCTGTAGCGTAAGAAGGATCATCTATCTTGTCCACAACTCCGTCATAGTTCTGTGGAAATCCAATCTGCACAGGCAAATTCAATGTCTCTCTTGCTAAATCTATAGCCCCCGGAATTTTTACAGCTGCACCTGTGAGAATAACTCCCGCAGGAAGCATTCCGTCTCTGTGAATTTTCGCCAATTCATCTTTTACAAGCATAAAAATCTCTTGATATCTAGCTTCAATAATCTGACACATCTGCTTTTTGCTGACTGTGTGCGTGTCGATTTTACTTACCAACGAAAGATCAATTGTTTCGCGTTCACCCAGGTCTTCCGGCAAACAGGAACCATATTCAATTTTAATCTTATCAGCTGTGTCGATAGAAGTTCTAAGACCTATCGCGATGTCGTTTGTTACATTCTCTCCTCCCACGGGAATTACGCTGGTATGAAGAATAGTACCATCTTCGAAAACCGATACCGACGTGCCTCCACATCCCACATCAATTACTACAACACCGAGTTCTTTTTGTCTTTTTGAAAGAACTGCTTCGGCTGATGCAAGGCAGTTTGGGATAATGTCGTTTATATCAACTCCAGCTTGGAGGACGCATTTTTCTATGTTTTTTATGGTTGGAACTAATCCACTGATAATGTGCGCTTCAACTTCCAAGCGAACCCCCGTCATGCCAACAGGATATTTGATTCCTTTTTGTTCATCTACTGTGAATGTTTTTGGAATAATTCTTAAAATTCTTCTATTTGGGGGAATTGTAACTGCCTGAGCAGCTTCCAGTACGCGATCCACGTCATCTTCTGTGATTTCATCCTCTGCTTTCGCGACCGCAATTACTCCTTTTGAGTTCATTGACTCGATGTGATTTCCTCCAATTCCCAAAAATACGTGATTAATCGGTTCTCCCGCCATTCTTTCAGCGTCTTCTAGTGATGCGGCTATCGAATTGATTGTTTCTTCAACGTCGATTACGGCCCCTTTTCTCAAACCTGTTGATGGAGCTATGCCCACACCTATTACATTTGGCATTGATGATTCTTCGTCCATTGTCCCAACTACCGTTCTAATCTTTGAACTTCCTATATCCAAACTCGCGACTAGTCTTGATTTACCCATTTTTTTATTTTTAAAAAAGCGTATAGAAAAGCACCTTGGAATATACCCGAAAATTTTTTACCTTACAATTTGATTTGATTTTTGTTTTACTAAAAATGTGTTCAGCGAGTGGTCGTTTTAGCGCGGCGTTCAATTTTATTGTTCGGTCGTTTTTGGCTTATTCCAGAAGTTTGACGTGTCTTGTTCGCCTAGCTGCAAGAGGAGCTTTAACTCGCTGTTTTTTTCGATTTTTATAGTATTTTCGGTTTGATTTTTGACAAAAAGGCTGTTGCAGTTGTATTTAAGATTTTCCGTGTAAACCGCTATATTATGCGATTTTTTCTGCCAGATTTTTCTGAGCTGTTCTCTCTCTGCGCTCTAGGTTTTTAAGCTTCTGGGTGGTGATTGTATTTTTTAACTTTTATCGTGAGCGTTGCACGTACTTTCTTTAAAGCTCTGACGTGTGTGATTATATTTTTTCTACGCTCTATATTTTTTTGGTTTTGTTGGTATTTTTAGGAGTTTTTAAGAAAAATTTCAGGTTTGTTGTGTTTGGAAAGATAATTATATTTTTTGCAGCTTAAATCTCTCAATATTCGTTTACACGAGCTTTTGGTGGTGCGATAGTTGATGTGTTTGTATCGCTGTATCGATACAGCGATACAAGGGAAGTCTTGAATCACTTATTAAAATGATAAATCAGTCACTTATTTCATTCTCTTCCGCGTTCAAGCACATACGGACGATTCGTGAGATATCTTTTTTTCTTACCGCTCTTCTTACACCGCAAGAAGTCATTCAAATCCCAAAAAGATTAGAGATTTTGAAGATGATAGCGGAGGGGAGGGACAGAAGAAAAATTGCTGAAGAATTAAAAATTTCGACAAGCACTGTTTCGAAAATGGCTAATATTTTGGCCACCTAGAGTCCGAAAATCCACGGGAAAAAATTTTTCCTTAAAACAAGCTCTGTTGGCTCGAGTCCTCAATCTGGCGGATTTGGGAGTAGTGGCCGTTAAAATTGTTCAGCTTGCCGAGAAGCGACTTGAATTCCAGCTCCTCGAACAAACGCATTATTTTGTCCAACTCAAAATTGTGTGTTTTGCAATTTACTATGTTCAATTTGATCGGGACGTCGCGCATGATCGTAGCGAGACGGCGGGAGAAAAACGCGTTCTCGCGGTCGTTTGTGAGTTTTTCGCGGAGCGAGTCGCGAAGTTCGGAGAGGTGGTCGTATATGCCGTCGAGCGTTTTGTATTTTTGTAAAAGATCAATAGCCGTTTTGTCTCCTATTCCCATGACTCCCGGTATGTTATCGGATGCGTCTCCTTTTAATGCTTTAAAATCAACTGTTTGGTTTGGCTCGAGTCCGTATTTACTTAAAACTTTCGCCGAATCATAAATTAAATAATCTAAAACTCCACGCTGTGGTGCAAAAACAAATGTAGTAGGGGATATAAGCTGCAAAGTATCCATGTCACCCGTTACTATGAATGTCACTATCGTATCGGCGCCCATTTCATCATTCTTCTCAGCAACACATCTTCCATTAATTTGTTTAGCTTGCTCTGCAAGCGTGCCCAAAATATCGTCCGCTTCGTATCCGTCCATTTCAAAAATCGGAATATTGAATGCTTCTACAACTTGTTTTATACGCGGAATTTGTTCATATAAATCATCCGGAGCCTTCACACGTGTTGCTTTGTACTCCTTGTATTCTTCGTGTCTGAATGTCGGAGCTTTTCTGTCGAATGACACCGCTATGTACTCGGGTTTTTGGTGATTTATTATATTTAATAACATTGATGAAAATCCATATACTGCATTCACAAGTTCGCCTTTGGTGGTTTTGAATGGAGGCAAGGCGTGGTACGCCCTGTGCAAAATTGCATTCCCATCAATTAGAAAGAGTTTCTTCATACTGTCAACAGGTGTGATATAGGAAAAAGTCGTTTTTTATGATATACTTTCTTAATTCAAAAAACAAAAACTAAAATAAAAATGGGCGAAGAACAGATCGTAGAATTTATGAAGAAAAAGGAAACTGCAAAGAGTGCTCTTTGTAAAAA
>DAONBD010000051.1:0-4750 GCA_035401345.1 Candidatus Altimarinota bacterium | reverse complement strand
AAGGCCGAAAGTGAGAATCAGTTTTTACAAAGAATTATTAGTGTTAACGGCAAACAAGTCAGAGTTGGGGATATGGCTTCTTTAACAACGGAAGATTTAAGAGCTTTAGAAGAAGAAGTTAGGGCTCCACAAGGAGCAAGAAATTTATTTGGTATAGAAGGTGTTCTTACAGCAAAAAAAATAACAAGAGCACACAGAAATTTAATGGTAAAATTTCACCCAGACAAAAAACAAGGCGCAAATGGTAAGGAAACAGAAATTGCTAAGATTATTAATGGTGCAAATGATGTTTTGAAAAAACATCTGGAATCAATGGAAGAAAGAAGTAAAAAAAGAGCTAGTATTAATAAAGCTAAAGGTGTTTACATGAGAAATTTGGACAGAGGTAAGGCATATGTATATAACGTAAATACAGGAGATTCCGTGCATCTAAGAGTTGGCAGGGCAAGCATAGTATTAAAAGAAGTAAATGGTAAAATTAATGTCTTGTACGGAAATAAATTAATGGGAACTATAAATCAAGGAGAAAATTTTATGATAGGCAGAAATTATCAAGAATATTTAGGGAGAGATGTTTCTAGGGAACATTTGGAAATATTTTTAAATTCAAACGGAGAAATAGAGATTACAGATCTTGGCTCTACATATGGAACAGAAGTAGTAGACCACGAAAGATAAATATAGTCTAATTCATTTGATTTAGAAAAATCTAATCGTTATCATACCACCGCTTTTTTGGCGTAAATAAAATTTAGAAAACACAATGCATTTTTTCATCCACACATACGGCTGTCAGATGAATTACTCGGATTCAGAGAGAATTTCGAGTTATCTTGGTGATTTTGGTTTCAAAAAGGCAAAAGACGAAAACGATGCGGATTTAATAATTTTTAATTCATGTTCAGTTCGTCAAAAAGCCGAGGACCGCGTAGTTGGCAAGATGAAAGATTTGGGCTTAAAAAAGCGCAAAAAGAAGTTTTTAATTGCACTCACAGGATGTATGGTGCGCAAGTCCAGTACGAAAAATTCACCAAAAGAAAATCAGGATCACTTTGTGAAAATTTTGAAGCCATTAGACATAGCATTTCGCATTGAAGATTTGCCAAAGTTAAAAGATTTAATAGAGGAAGCGAGCGGCAAGGGAACTAAAAGCAAGGTAACGAAAGTTAAAACTCCAAAAATCGACAACGATTATTTCCACATCGCTCCGGAATACACTTCAAAAGTTCAGGCATTTATTCCAATCTCAACCGGTTGCGATAAATTTTGCACATATTGTATCGTGCCATATTCACGCGGCAGGGAAGTGAGTAGAAAAATGGAAGATATTCTCAAAGAAGCGGAAGAGCTTGTGAAGGACGGATGTCTTGAAATTACACTGCTCGGTCAGACGGTCGATTCATACGGATTATCAAATATTGATAGGCAGAAAAAGCTCTTTAATTACGACAAAATCGACGCTGGGATAGAACCGCCACCATTCGTGCAATTACTAGAAAAATTAGACAAATTATACAGCAAAGGCTTACGCCGCGTTCGCTTCACTTCACCACATCCGAAGGACGCATCGCAAGCCCTCATCGAATGCTACGGCAGACTAAAAACTCTCATGCCACACATTCACCTACCGGTCCAAGCAGGCGACAACACGACACTAAAACGAATGAACCGACCATACACACGCGAACGCTACATTGAAATCGTTAGAGCGCTACGCACTCAACTCCCAGACATCGCGATCACCACCGACATCATCGTCGGATTCTGCGGCGAAACTGAAAAAGAATTCGAAAATACATACAAATTATACAAAGAACTTGAGTTTGATTTTGCTTTTCTCGCACAGTATTCAGTACGCCGTGGTACATACGCATCCAAAAATCTCGAAAACGACGTAAGTCGCAGCGAAAAGGCCAGAAGGTGGCATCGCCTCAACGACCTTCTAACGAAAATCACACAAGAAAAACTTAAAAAATTCGTCGGTAAGGAAGTTGAAGTCCTCGTCGAAAAAGCCGAACCTGCCACACAAAGCCTAAGCTCAGTCTCAGGTAAAAAACTCACTCTCTACCGCGGCAAAACTCCACACATGAAAGAAGTTCAGTTCGAAGCCGGCCGCAAAAACCTCAAAGGTACAATCCAAAAAGTCAAAATTACAAAAGCCGAAAACTGGGTTTTATTCGGGGAATTGGCTTAAGCCCCCACAACAGCTTTAATTCTCCTTATTCCTCTGCTCGAACTTTCCTCTTTCAGAATTTTGAACGAGCCTAACTCTCCAGTGCGAGTGACGTGAGGTCCTCCGCAAATTTCTTTACTAAAAAATTCACCTTTTCCTTTTCCGTGTCCGACAGTATAGACTTTTACGCTTTCACCATATTTTGACTCAAACAAGCCAATCGCGCCCTGGGTTTTCGCCTCTTCCACACTCATCGTCTCAAAAGTCACAGGCAAATTAGCCTTGATCTGCTCATTCACGATTTTCTCAACTTCAGCGATTTGCTCCGGAGTCATTTTGTCAGGATGAACGAAATCAAAACGAAGTCTCTCAGCAGTAATATTCGAACCGCGCTGCTCGACGTGCTCACCAAGAACCATTCTCAAAGCCTTGTGTAATAAATGAGTCGCAGTATGTAATTTTGTTACTTCCTCACTGTGATCAGCCAATCCACCAGAAAATTTCGCCTCAGATCCAGCACGCGATTTAGCCTGATGTTCAGCCAATTTTACATTAAATTCTTTATAAAATGCTTCCTCGTCCAATTTCCCAGCCAATTCGCCATTCTTTTTAATTTCCTCAATCGTCATCTCAGGCGGGAACCCATAAGTTTCATACATGTAGAAAGCGAAATCACCTTTCAATAAATTTTCAATTCCAGCTTTTTCAATTTCACGAATTCCCTTCGCCAAAGTCGTCATAAACTGCGCTTCCTCTCGTGCCATTTCTTCAAAAATAACTTCCTGATTTTTAATTAACTCTGGATAAGCTTCACCATATAAATTCACATAAATTCCAGCCAACTTTCTTGCAAATGGCTCATTAATTCCCAGTTTCATTCCATGTCTGATCGCGCGGCGAATCAACCTCCTCAAAATATATCCTTGATCTGTATTTGAAGGCGTAATTCCGCGAGGATCACCAAGCATAAACGTCGCCGCTCTCAAGTGATCACAAATAATTCTCTCAGAAATTTTTGCATCATCACTCACCGCTCCACCTGCAGCATCAGTCCCAATATCATACCCTCCCAAAGCCCTAATCGCGCTTACCACATCAGCAAAAAGCTCTGTCTCAAAAGGTGACGAAGCACCATTCAAAATCATCAAAACCCTTTCCAGTCCCATTCCAGTATCTACATTTTTCTGTTTCAGCTCTTCAAATTTTCCATCTTCATTTTTGAAGTATTGCATGAAAACATCATTCCAAATTTCGACCCATAACTTATTTGCAGGCTCAAACTTCGTCGGTGCAGGGTCCGAACCAGTCCAATAAAACATTTCAGTATCAGGTCCACATGGCCCGGTTTTACCGGCAGGTCCCCACCAGTTATCTTTTTTAGGTAAAAATGCGATCCTTTCTTCAGATACGCCTAATGCACGCCATTCACCAAAAGATTCATCATCTCTTGGAGCATCTTCATCCCCCGCAAAACAAGTAAAAGCCAACCGATCCAACTCAAATCCAAGTCCGCCCTCTTCTCGTGAACTAGTCAAAAATTTAAAACTCAATTCAATCGCCTCTTTTTTGAAATAATCACCTAGCGACCAGTTCCCCAACATTTCAAAAAAAGTCAGGTGAGAAGGATCCCCAACTTCATCTATATCATCTGTCCTCACACACTTTTGCACATCCACGAGCTTGGTCCCAAGAGGATGCTTTTCCCCCAACAAATAAGGAACCAATGGGTGCATACCCGCAGTCGTGAACAAAACAGTAGGATCATTCTCCGGGATCAACGAAGCTCCGGAGATTTCCTTATGTCCATTTTTTACAAAAAAATCTATAAACAGTCTTCTTAATTGGTTTGCCGTAATTTTCATATTTTTTGATTATTTAGATACGCCTTAAAATATTCATTCGCTTTTGTAGCGTAATTGAGTCAAATGTAGGGTAACTCAGTCAAAGCCGTAATCTTCAGGTCTCAAGTGTAGTGAAATTTTCCTTCTTTTTCAACAAATTTCTGATATGATCTAACAAGTGAAATTAAAAGAACTTCCTCCTCTAACAATTTTCTATGGGTAGAAAATCTTCAGAAAAGAAAAAACGCAAAAATCCGAAGCAAAATAAGCAAAAACAGACAAAGTCTGTCGTTAAAGTAATTAAAGAAACGACAGAAAAAGACATAAAATTACCAGCTTTTAAATTAAATGAAAATAAATCGGAACAAATAACGCAGGAAGAAAAGCCAAAACTCAATATTCAGCCTCACAAAATTTTCGGATGGTTGCTGGCGTTAATAATGTTAAGTGTACTTATAACGATTGGAGGGATGTTATTTACGACTGCTTTTAAAGCTGTTTCCATAGCCAAATACCTGCCTTCCGATCAAACCGCAGCTTTTGTGGAATTAAATATAAACAAAGAACACACTCAATTCACGAGAACGGAAAAATTATTGGGGAAAACAGAATATTCATTTGAAAAAATTAAAGTTAATATTGCTGATAAATTAAATATAAATCTCAATAAAATAGAATTGATATGGGTCGGAAGATCGCTTGGGATAGCGGAAATAGTGACTCAGAATGAATTGAA
>DAONBD010000050.1:0-4778 GCA_035401345.1 Candidatus Altimarinota bacterium | reverse complement strand
GTTGGCTCTTCTGGATTTACTACCGGCTGTTGCTGTGGTTGTGGCTGTGGCGCCGCTTCGCCTGCCTTGGGAGCCTCTTCGGCTTTAGGCACTGGCGCCTGCGCTGCTTTCACTTTTTTATCTGCTGCAACTTCCAGTGCTGCTACTTTTTCCTCAAGCGTTGCACCTTCTACATTTTTATAGTCAGTACCTATTAAAAATACTGTTCCAGGATGATTTGTCCATACCGATACTGTTCCCAGCATCACTTTCCCTTTATACAAAGATGCTAATGCTCGATTCCCTAAGTTATCAAATGTATATTTTGCTTCACCTATTGTGTATTCAGCTCCAAGCTGGCCTACAGCATCCGTTAAGATTTTAAGTAGTTTCTCTTTCACTTGAGCCTGTGCCTCTTGTGGTTTTGCTTTTCCTGCCTCTGCTGCCTTCATTGCTGCTGCTTTTTTATCTGCTGCGACTTCCAGTGCTGCCACTCGTTCCACTAAGCTTCCAGTCATTGTTTTCCCATCTTCTCCGACCAAGGCCTTCCCTTTATTATCTAATAGTATCACAAACTTAGGATTGTTGTCGTATACATATAACATTCCAAGCTTTTTACCATTCTTGTACAAATCTGTTTGTACGTATGATCCTAGTTTGTTGTCAAGACCACGTGACTCTGCAAACTTCATCTCTCCAATACTATATTCAGCTCCCAGCTCATCTACCGCCTGCATAATGCTATTTTCTAGCCTATCCTTCAATTCACTTTTTGTTTCTGTCGCCTCTGGTACTGGTTTTGGCTGTGGCGCCGGTTTTGGCTCTGATGCCTGTGTGAAACCCTGTTCTTGTTCCTTGAATGCAGGCTTTTTGGTTGCCTCAGCTTTTGTTAATTTATCAATCAAATTCTCTCCCTCAACAGCATCTCCATAATAATTGTAGACTTCACAAACGTTTAATTTTTCGTCTGTTAACTCTGGTATTCCCGGTATGCTAATCATTGGCAAATGCTTCTCGTGAATTTTGATGTCTGCAATTTTTTTACCATTTTTGGTCAAACCAATTTTGATGGCGACACCTAGTTCAACCGACTTACTGTATTCTGTTGATGAAATCAGATATCCTTCTCCTAATTTTTCAACCAAAGATTGTGCCACATTTTTTAACGCGCCTTTAGTCAATTCCGGCATTTCTATGGATGGATCAGCTTTAACTTTTTCTGTCGATTTAGCTTTTGTCGAAGATCTTTTTACCTGCTCGGAAGTTAATTCCAAATATGCCTTCAAGGCATTAAGAGTGTTAATTCCGGCGCGTCCGTCGGTACCGTCTTTTCCTACGTCATGACCTGCGTCTATGAGTTTTTGTTGAAGGTCTTTTACCATTTCTATACCTTTAGCCTCTTCAACTGCTTCGTCTTTACCTGTGATTATTTTTACTAATTTTGGGTTGATGTCCTTCCAGTCAGATCTTTTGTACCTCTTGTGTTGATCCAACAAAGCTTTCACTTGCTCTAATTTGTCGGCTTGCTTTAGCCCTTCCAACACATTTGTAGGCTCTGTTGATTCAGGGACTGCATCGGCTTTGCCTTCTTGAGCGGTCGCCCCTTCTTGAGCCGTCTCGGTTCCTGCTGGAGCTGTAGTTGGAATTTTTGCCATTCTTGCATCACGATTTGTGTATTCAAACCATGTAAGACCATAAGCTACAACCTGGTCTATAGTTTTCGGATCGCCTTCTTTCATTTTTTTCATACCTTGGTCGAAGACTTGTGATAGCACTGCATCTCCTAGTTTTGCAAAATAAGCGACTATTTCGTCTTTTGAAAGTTTTCTTTGTTCTGCATTCAAACTACGAGTTCCTTTCACTTCATATCTAATTAAACTATATCCTTCTACCGCACCTTCCAAGTGTTTAAAAATCGCCTCCAAAAATTGCTCTTTGTTGTACACTAATTCTGCCGATTCGGCTGCTTCGACCGGAGCTGACTGACCTTTCGCCTGAGCCTTCGCGGTCTCGGCCGGTTGTGATGCAACTGCTCCTGCCATAGCGTCTGCAACTGCAGGTTTTTGAGTCGCTTTTCTTTGATCTACTTTATTTTTGTAATCAACTGCAAGTACATAAAGATCTTTCTTGCCTGTGCCGAAGTCTATAGATACCTGTTTGCCTGTTTTTAAATCATTGTATAAACCTTTTTCGCGCAAAATTTGTCTCGTCAACAAATTCACCTCATAACTAATCCACGATAATGATCCTGCATCTAACCCAATCCCTCCTTCAACATTAAATTGCTTAGCGATATCATCTGCTACTCTACTTATTTCAGCATCAACATTAAGTTTGTTCTGCTCACTGGAGCGTCCAACCCTGATAGGGCCAAATGTTATTTTATTCGGCAATTTATCAATTACCGCTTTGAGAATAGGATCGGCATCCGCTCTCTTTATTCTTTCACCCCTGTCAGCTAATCTTTTTTGATTATAAGCTTCGCGACTTGCTTCAGCCTCTTCGTCAAATGCTTTTTGAATTGCACTGTCTTCAAGTTTTTCATCAACAAGCTTTCTTATTAAAAAATATCCAGTATCAGTTAACCTACCTTCTGAGTATAATTTTTCTCTCGCTTCATCACTCAGACCGAGGATCATAGCCATTTTATTTATCACTGCATCTTTGACTTCTTCTAAAACATCGTTTGGCACTCTAAAACTTAGAAATTCTCCAATGTGTAAGACTGTGAAGTCTTTAGATATACCCGTAAGTGGCGTCAAAGAAATCAATTCTTTTGCTTTTTCTAAATTTCGTCTTTCAGTCTCATGTTGTTCGTAGGAATGGTTCATAGCTGCTAATCCTTTCTCTTTTAATTCTGTCTCGTCAATTTCCGGATTCTCTTGTATCGCGATTCTCAAGGCGTCCTCAATACCCTTTCTTAATACATCCAAATACTGTTTGTAAACTCCATCGTCTTCCGATGTTTCCGAATACTCCTTGCCATTTATAACAACCGTTTTACCCTTTAGTCCCTTTACTAGTAATTCCAATGCGATTACTTTATTTTTCTTCTCTTGCTCAGGGGTAAGAGCAGTCTCAGGTCCTTTTGCCGGCCCCTCAACTTTGTCGGATTTTGCAGCTCCTTTTTCCGGACCACCTTGAGGACTCATGAATATCAATCTGTTTTGTTTGAATAATTCTGTCATTTTATTTTTTGTTATTGTTTTTATTTTAAATAATTAAATTGTTTGCAACATTGCCTCCATTCCTTCCATCTCCTTCTTTTCATCAATTGCGACTTTAGCCTCTATTTTTTTCATAGCATTTTTACTATTAACTTCCGCCAAAATTTTTAACTCCTCCAAAAATCCTTTGTTATATTTCAATATAAAATCCAAAACTTGATTTTGCTTCTCAAGAACAGATTCTATATATTCCGCAAAAACTTTTAAGCCTTCCGCGTCTACGAGCCCGAGAGTTTCTTTCAATTCTTTTTTCATACTAGGTGATACCAAAAAGAAACCATCAACCATCTCTTGAAGCTCTTTTATACTTTTAATGTTTTTATCCGTTTTTTTCATATTTATATTTATTTCGATTTTTCATTATACCATAAAAAGTGTTTTTTGCAAAGACTTTTTATTAACTTTTCGGGCTATTATTAAACGATTATCACCACCACGCTAACCAATCATTCTGCGAAGTTTTTTTGCAATAACATAGAAAATATAAATGAGAGGCTTGAATGCAAAATCCTGCGGTGGCAGATACTTTATATATGTGCCCCCAAATTTTCTTTTGAATTCAGTGACGCCGCGCCAGTGGTGATTTTTTGGCCCGAGTGGGTCTTTTGGTGTTTCTGGTGCGATACCGAGAAGATCGTATTTTGTCAGACCGAGCGATTTGGCCATTTTCATTGCATGCCATTGCAAAAGGTATGGGGCCATGAGATTTCTATATGCATTTGAGGATGCACCAAAATAATAAATTCCTGTATCTTTATAGAATGTAGCTATGATGCCAGCGAGAGGAATTTGCTTGTGAGTTTCTGGCTCGGTGTAGTACGCGAGCAGCATTCGCGAAAAGCCATCTTTGCAAGATTTGTCGTTAATTTTATTCGTAGTCTTTTTCGGTGCTAATTTGTCGACCATGTTTTTGTAAAAACTTATGCCATGGCCGTGGAATTTGTCGCGCTCTAGAGTCTCCTGAAGAATTTCATAGTATGCCTCTATTTGGGCTTGCGCATTAGGCGAACCCGATTTGACCTCAATAATTTTTACGCCTTTTTTGCCTGCGAGACGGATGTTGTATCGACCTTTTTCTTTCATTTGGGAGAGAATTTCATCTTCGGATTTTGTGATATCTAGAATCAGTGTGTCTTCAGGCTGATAACCTAAATGTGAAAAATGAAATTTTGGGAAATGAATGGATCTCTTTTTTTCTGGGGCATTTTGAATTTCTACCAGTGGATCGATACGGAAAAATATTGTTTTTTCGCCCTGTGCGATTTCTTTAATTTTCGAGAGTAGTACTTTCATTTGCTCCTTGGCTTTTTCTGGATTGTCATAGTCGAGTAGGGGACCGCGTGGTGCGTACAGCCAGGTATATCCTTTTGGCATTTTGTGACGGATCAGGACCGTCCCTGCCAGAAGAGCACGACTACCTTTTGTAGATTTATCCTCATCAAAAATTCCAATAATCCAAAATTTATCTCTAGCCGCCACATTGGATTGAAAATGTGCCCAGCGGGAGGTTTGATGTATTGAAGAGTAGGGATGCGAATACGCGAAACTATCCCATTTTTTGTATTGCTCTTT
>DAONBD010000049.1:0-4823 GCA_035401345.1 Candidatus Altimarinota bacterium | reverse complement strand
GGACTTAAAAACACAAAATTCACATTTAAAAGCACTCAATACAATCTTGGGTTAACTATTAAATGTAAATCACATTCTGAAGCGATAAATATCGCAACAAAAACACTCATCAAATCAAACGTCATAAAAAATTTATCCGAAATAAACTACGTTTCACATAGAGTTGTCCACGGAGGAGAAAAATATAAAAAAGCGACACTGATCGACCAAACAACTATCAAAAATATCGAAAAATTTTCAAGACTTGCGCCTCTCCATAATCCAATAAATTTAGAAGGGATTAAAGCATGCAAAAAACTTTTCCCAAAAACAAAACAAGTAGCGGTGTTTGACACATCTTTTTTGCAAACACTTCCGGAAAAAGCATATTTATACGCAATCCCAAAATATTTTCATTCAAAATTTAATATAAGAAAATACGGATTTCATGGAACAAATCACAAATACATAACTTCAGAAACAATTAAGCTTTTGAAAGATAATAAAACGAAAAAAATAATTTCATGTCATCTAGGAAACGGTTCATCCATAACAGCATCCATTGACGGAAAAGCAGTGGAAACAAGCATGGGATTCACACCACTCGAAGGTCTGCCAATGGGGACAAGAAGCGGAAATCTGGATCCATCAGTCGTACTAGAAATCCAAAAAATCAAAAAACTAAATACAAAAAGAACTGATGAGTTCTTGAATGCTGAATGTGGACTAAAAGCATTAAGCGAAGGAAGTTCAGACATGAGAGATATTTACGCAAAATATCTAAAAAAAGACAAAATTGCGACGTTCACTATCGAATATCTATCATACTCAATAGCCAAATATATTGGAGCATACACAGCCGCAATGAACGGACTCGATGCAATAGCATTTACAGGAGGAATGGGAGAAAAAGCATTCTACATACGAGAAAAAACATGCGATTATTTAAAATACCTCGGAGTTGAATTGGACAAAAAAAAGAATGAAAAATCAGCTCAACTCATATCGAGCAAAAAAAGTAAAATTAAAGTTTTCGTCATCACAGCCGACGAAAACAAAGAAATAGCACTGGAAACAAATAAAATTAACTAAATAACATATAAAACATGAAATTAAATGCAACAAAAATTCCAATCAGGGTAGGCAACAAATATGTAGCTGTATTAAATGAAAAACGAGCACATTTCTTAGATTTACACCCATCCGACAGAGTCTTGATAAAAGTTAAAGGAAAGCCTGCGGTAAGAGCAATTTTGGACATAACGAGAAACAAAGAATTAAGAGAAAATGACATAGGCTTGTATGAAGAAACTTGGGAAAAACTCGGAGCGAAATACGGGATGGATGTAGACATCAAAATTGCTGAAAAACCGATTTCAACTACATACATTAAAAAGAAACTAAACGGGCACAAATTAACAGCTGAAGAAATTAACGAAATCATAAAAGACGTCGTAGAAGAAGATTTAACAGAAGTAGAAATTTCATATTTTGTCGCAGGATGTTACACGCATGGCCTAGACGATGAAGAAACTGCAAATTTAACAAAATCGATAGTAAGAAATGGTTCACAATTAAAATTTGGAAACAAAATAGTTGCTGACAAACATTGTATAGGAGGAGTACCTGGCAATAGAACAACCATGATTATAATTCCTATTTTAACTTCAGCAGGCATAGCAATGCCAAAAACATCATCACGCGCTATCACCAGTCCTGCAGGAACAGCAGATACGATGGAAGTCCTTGCAAACGTAGTAAACGACGCGGACAAATTAAAGAAAATCGTTAAAAAAGTGGGAGGATTTATAACATGGGGAGGTGGAGTGGATCTAGCTGCGGCAGACGACAAAATGATAAAAACAAGATATCCACTTTCACTCGATCCGCAAGGCATGTTGTTGGCATCAATAATGGCAAAAAAATTCTCAGTTTCCGCAAACAGAGTTTTAATAGATATTCCAATCGGCCCACAAGTTAAGATTAAATCAAAAAGCGAAGGGAAAGAATTAAAAAGAAGATTTTTGAAACTTGGAAGAACATTAGGCATGAAAACTAAAGTTATTTTCTCGGATGGATCTCAACCGATAGGGAATGGTATTGGCCCAACACTTGAAGCTATAGATGTAATGGAAACATTAAAATGTAATCCTCAAGCGCCAAAAGAACTGCGTGAAAAATCCATATACATGGCGGGAATACTTTTCGAAATGTGCGGGAAAACATCCACAGTCCGAAAAGGAATGAAACTAGCACAAGAAATTCTAGATTCAGGAAGAGCATATAAACAAATGTTGAAAATTATAGATGCTCAAGGCAAAAAACGAAATCCTTTAAAACCAGCAAAATTTTCAAAAGTCATACATTCTGACAAATCGGGAATAGTAAAAGGAATAGACAATAAATTATTGGCGCATGTGGCACGATGCGCAGGCGCTCCAAAAGATTTAAATGCAGGCGTATACATATACAAAAAGTTAGGAGACAAAGTAGAAAAAGGCGAAGCTTTATTTAAAATATACGCCACGCTTGAGGAGCGTATAGATTATGCAATGGAATATCCTTACAAAAAAATATATGACATTCGATGAAACAGTAAAAAAAATTAAATCCTTGGAAATACAAGGAGCGGAAAACATAGCGATCAAAGCTGTCGAAGCTTTTGCGCAAAAAATAAAGGAAACCAAAGACGAAAAAAAATTAAAAAAATATCTGAAAATTTTATCTGAAGCACGAGCAACCGAGCCGGCACTGAGAAACGCTTTGAATTATTGTTTTGCGAACTACAAAACTCATCCGGAAATCGCACACGAAGTATTGGCTCATTTCAAAGACAATCAAAAAGTGATAGCAAAAAAAGGAGCAGAGTTAATTAAAAGCGGAATGAAAATATTCACCCACTGTCACGCATCGACAGTCGAAAGAGTATTGATAGAAGCACACAATCAAGGCAAAAAAATCACAGTCTACAACACAGAAACAAGACCTCGTTATCAAGGCAGGATAACAGCCACCGAGTTATCAAAAGCTGGAATAAAAGTTGTTCACACAGTAGATTCGGCAGGACGTCAGCTGCTTCGACAATGCGATCTTTTTTTAATAGGATGCGATTCAATCACAACAAGCAAAAAAGTTATCAACAAAATTGGTACAGAAAGTTTGTTCGACGCAGCATTGGAAAGTAAAGTCCCAGTATATATATGCACAAATTCATGGAAATATGACACCGATTCAACAGATTCAAAAGACACAAAGATAGAAGAACGCGACCCAAAAGAAGTCTGGGACAAACCACCAAAAAACGTCACGATATTCAACCCGGCTTTCGAAAAAATAGATTTAAAAAAAGCGAAAGGAATAGTTTGTGAACTCGGAGTCCTAAAACCAAATAAATTCTTCAGCAAATTCAAAAAAAACTACCCTTACTTAATCAAAAAATGAGCATCACAAAAAAAGATATAAAATTCCTTGAAATCCTGGACAAGATGGAACCAAAAGCAAAATGCATCAGAGCGAATATAGCTGCAATGTTTGTAAAAAACGGCAAAATACTAGTGAAATCGACTAATGACTGGCACAAAGAGGCGGATTGCAGAAAAATAGGATGCATACGCAACATTCGCAAAATCAAATCAGGAACTCAACGCGAAGTCTGTTATGGAATGTGTGCAGAACAATGGTGTTTGAGCCTTGCCGCGAAAAAAGGATTAAAAGTATCAGGAGCAACATGTTATGTCACAAAACATCCATGTAGAATCTGTGAATCAATGATGACGGAAGCAGGAATAAAAAGAGTTGTATATCAAGAAGGATATCCAGACGTACTTCCAAAATCCAATCTTTTCAAATCACGCAAAATCAAAGTAGAAAAAGCACCTGAAACGGCTTACAAGAAACAAGATCTACCAAAAGCTCACTCCGTCTAAGCCATATCAAATTCGTAGACTTTTGTAGGAGTCAAAACTTTGATTCTCTTAGACGTTTGGTCCACAAATATATCTCTGATCTCGCCAACTCCATCAACAACGTATTGTTTGTCGTATATCAAATTTCCGCTATTCGCGTCCTTATAGAAAACAAGGATTCTGCTTGATTTTGCATCCAAGACATAGATCTCAGACATAGATTCCGCAGTCACGATCTTGGAAGCGTCTTTAAATGCATTGAATGGCTTCTTGCTGATAGTAAGAGTCTGTTTTACCCCACCATAGTATTTATCTATACCATCGGCATTCAAGACCCAAACACTGGAATCAATGGCAAAATCTTTTGCAAGCGCGAATTGTGCATCGGCAGTCGCATATCCGACAGATGAAGAGAATCTATTTGTAGTTGCTCTATAAACATACTTCCAAATTTGATTACTATCAGGATCCAAAATATAGACATTATTGCCCCAAGTCTCGATAGCCGCTCCTTTTCTGAATTGACCTTCTTCCGTATCCATATATGACTTTGTCCCCTCTTTATATTCAATTATTTTTCCTGATTTAGTTAAGAATAAATAAGAATTTCTCTCAGGAAATGCAGTTGCTGCAATTACAGTTTCTGTATCATCCAGAGTAATAGGATCCTGCACTTGATCCAGAATGATTTCATAAAGAGCATTGTATTCAAACGCAAACAAACGTGTAGCCATGGCCACAAATCCAAGAGCACTCACAGTGCTTCTTTTTGAAGTTAAATCAACCAATAATTTGGCATCTTTGATTCTTTTGACTCCATCCAATACATCTCTTGTTTCCTCAATTTGTTGCAACAAGATACTTGCTTTGTCTCTGAAATTACCCGAATTTAAAACTTTCACCGCATCTTCTTGAGCCTTCGCAAGAATTTGGCCTGCC
>DAONBD010000048.1:0-4851 GCA_035401345.1 Candidatus Altimarinota bacterium | reverse complement strand
GGTTTGAATCTGTTGAATCCGCACAGCCTCATACCTTTTTCTTTGTCGCCTTTTAATACCTCTTTGCGGACAGGATTTCCAGTGACGATTACACGTGAACTTTTTTTGAAATATTTTTTACTCTCTTCAAAACTCACCAAAATTTTATGTGCAAATTTAGCGCCAATTTTATTCGCAATTCCGGGAACAACGTCGGATTCATGCACGAACAAAACAATCCGCTCTTTTCTGAAAATTCTCCTGAAAAAATTAATAAATCCACATGCTATAACTCCAGGGACAGATACATAACCGCCTTTGCTAAAAACAACTTGAGGCTTGAAGGCCATCAAAATAAAAATACTTTGAATAATCCCAACCGGAACCTTAAAAAAATCCACAAAATTTTGAAACGAAAAATATCTGCGAAGCTTCCCACAAATAATCTCGCGAACATCCAAGCGAAAGCCATGCTTCGAAGCAAATTTGTTCACAAAATCTTTCTCAACGCCTCCGCGTTCGCCTATGTATAGAACGTCATGTTTCAGACTTCTACTTTTAAAATCTGCGATAACGGCGAGGTTTGGAATGGTGTGTCCCAATGTCCCTCCTCCCAAAAAGGCTACGCGCATTGTTATTATTTTCAGTTGATATACTTAAAAGAATTCCCACAGCCACCATCGACGCAAGCAGTGAAGATCCTCCGTAACTAACAAAAGGCAAAGTAATCCCGGTAACCGGCATTAGAGCAGTATTTACAGCTATATTAATAAACGCCTGCATCACTATCCACGTGGTAAGGCCCGTGGCAAGTAAGATTTCAAAATTACTTCTCGCATTATTGGCTATATAAATTCCTCTTTTTGCGATGATAAAGAAAGCAATGATAATGAAAACAATTCTAATAAATCCAAGTTCCTCAGCTGAAGCTGCAAAAATGAAGTCATCAGTAGCTTGTGGAAGCCAATAAGATTTTTGCATTCCCTGGGTCAAACCTTTACCAAAAATCCCACCGCTACCGACAGCTATATTAGCCTGACGACTCTGCCAACATGCATCTTCGATACATTCTTCATCCGTTCTCGTAAAAGACGTAAATCTCTCTCTCACGTGTGGTAGTGCGGCGATTAATACGATACTCAATAAAATAGCAACGCCGGCTCCAATTAATAGATGTTTTAAATTCGCTCCGGCAACAAAATACATGGCGACAGCAATTACCCCGATAACGAGTGTCGATCCAAGATCAGGTTGCATCAAAACCGGTACTGCGATCAAAGCCGACATCAAAACAAACGGCAAAAATCCTTCTTTAAAATCAGAAATCTTCGATTTTTTACTTTCAAAAAAATGTGCCAGATAAATTATCAAAGCGAGTTTTGCAAATTCGGTAGGCTGTAACGAAGTCCCGGAAATAACGATCCAGCTTTTTGCAAATGTTCCATAAGTATTTCCTGCAACGGCTATAAAAAACAAAAATCCAACCATCGCGAAGAACAAAACTATCGCAATTTTTTTCCAGAACTTGATAGGCATGAAAAACGCAAAGAAAAAAGCGCCAAATCCCAGAATTAATCTCACCAAGTGCTTTTTGAATAGTAAATAGCAGTCCACATTTGGGTCACTGCAATTCGGATACAAAACTCCGGGAGCGGATATGTCTATGGATTTTGGTACGCCGATACTCGTGATCATCACAAGCCCAAAAATCAGGAGTAAAAAAACGGCGAGCGCCAATATATTGTCAGCTTTAAGTAAACTCTTCATGAGGAATGATTAGCCTTGTTTCAGCCAGAGAAATTTACACTAATTTGATGCTGTTGTACAATGCTTCCGATGAAGAAAAAAATGACGGAAAAGGTTTCGATATTGGGACTCGTGGCAATTACGGGGTTTTTTTTAATGCTCGATCAGGTTTCGAAATTTTTAGCTGTAAAATATCTCGAAGTGTCTTTGAATGAAGGGATAGCGTTTGGGGTGAAGATAGGTAGATTTTTTATCATAGCTCTTACAGGCATTTTGATTTTGGTTTTGCTTAGGATGATTTTGAGTGAATTTAATTTGAGAAAATGGCCTGCAAAAGTGATTTCAGGCATGATTTTGGGGGGAGCTGTTGGAAATTTGATTGATCGAATATATTTGGGGCAGGTAATAGATTTTATAAGACTTCCATACTGGCCCACTTTTAATTTGGCCGATGTTTTTATAGTCTTGGGTGTGATTTTAGGATTTACACTTTACAAAAGCTTGAAAAGTATGTAAAGTCACCCCCCCCTTAATTATTAAAACAAGTCAAAATGAGAAACTCAACAGATATAGGAGGTGTAATAGCACAAAGAGCAACTACTGCTAAAACCTTGTCTTCTTGCCGAACTTGTCCAGCAATGGATAGCATATTGCATGATAAATTTTATGGTTACAGTATGCATGGAGTAGTCGATTGCAAACTACTTGACGGAATGGTTAATGGATCATTGATTAATACCAGAGAATTGGTCAGGAAAATCCTCGCCAATAACCCAGAAATACAATGTCCGGTAATTGCATCAGCGAACAGGTTAATAACAACAGTGGAAAGAGTTATTGATCAGGCACTAAGTCAACAATTAAAGGACTTAGAGGCAAAGGCAAAAGAAGAAGCAGCAAAAGCGGGAGCAACCTCAGCTCCGAGCAATCCAGAAGAAGCATCCTTAACTCCGAGCGATTCCACTGAGGCAGCAGTTGCAGTTCCAACCAATCTTGATGAACAAGCAACGCTAGCTTCAACTCCAACGGGAGAAGAAGCAGCACAATCCTAAGCCGAAGAAACGTACATCAAAATTATGAGTAGAGCTAAGCAATCAATTTGTTTAGTGCTTTACTCATAATGTCTTTCGGAGCTTTTTCTCCAAACCAAATTTCAAACTGTTTTACAGCCTGATTCAGAAGCATTTTTTCACCTGTAATTATATCGCAGCCATTATCGATAGCCATTTGCAGAAGAGGAGTGATTAAAGGTTTATAAACAATATCAAAAACCACAGGCTCGTTTTTTTGCAAAAATTCTTCGCTAACAAAATTAAAATCAGCCTCTTTTTCATCAAGCCACACAGCTGTAGCTTGAACGAGTACATCACATTTAAAATTTTCAATTTCATCAAGCCGGCCAAACTGAACTGGAACAATTCGGCCTCCTTCACATAGCTTTGAAAAATCTTTTGCAATTTTCGCGGCCTTCTCAACAGTTCTATTCAACACAACAACTTTAGCATCTTCTTTCACCAAGCCGTATACGATTGCTCTTGCCGCTCCACCTGCGCCCAAAACGATAACATTCAAGTCCTTCACGCTCGCAATCTTCTCCTTCAAAGACTCCATAAACCCAAAACAGTCAGTATTGAACCCGATCGCAATTTTCTTCACACCTCCATCATCGTTTTGAATGTCGGCAATTTTCACAGTATTGCATGCGCCGATAGCTCGCACATCCTCAGAAACATCATCCAAAAATTCTATCACACTCTGCTTATACGGCAGTGACACAGACAACCCGGCAAGGTTAGGGTTTAAATTTTGCCAAAATTTAGAGTTTTCAACCTCATACTTATCAAGCGATTCTACATCAAAAATTTCATACTTCGCGTCGATCCCCATCTCAGTAAAAGCCGCATTGAAAATCGCAGGTGAAAGAGAGTGCCCCGCAGGATGCGCCAAAATCCCATAAACCCGCGTCACATTCATAATGCGAAAATTTAAAATATTACTTATTTCCCTAATTTATCGGAAATTTTTTCAATAGCTCTCAACACCTCGACCGGCACCATCCAAACTGTCGTATTTGATTGATCTGATGAGATGTCATTGATGGCTTGCAATGTCCGCAAATGCATTCCACCTGGCGCTTTTGCCAAATTCTCAGCAGCCTTCGCGAGGTTTTCAGAAGCCATTAAATCTCCTTCAGCTTTGATAATCACAGCCTTTCTTTCTCTGACAGCCTCAGCTACTTTCGCCATTGTTCTCTTTAAATCTTGTGGAAGGACTATATCTTTTAATTCGACAGATTCAACTTTTACACCCCAAGGATCGGTAGCCGCATCCACGAGTTTTTGTATGTTTTTCGCAATTTCTTCCCTGTCTTTTAATAGTTTATCCAATTCAACTTCACCAACAGCATTTCTCATGGTTGTTTGAGCTAATTGCCCAACAGCATAAAAGAAATTTTCAACTTCCAACACAGCTTTCGCCGCATCAGAAACTTTGTAGTAAATAACTGCATTGATAGTGACTGAAATGTTGTCCTCAGTGATTGCTTCTTGATCCGGAACATCTACAGCTTTTACGCGAATATCCACTTTTTGCATTCTTTGAAAGACGGGAATGATAAGTCTCCATCCAGGCTGTACCACTCCTGAGAATTTCCCTAAAGTGAACTTCACACCTCTCTCGTATTGTTTAACTTCTTTGATACAAGCGAGTAGCAGGATTACGACCGGTAGTATAAAAGGGAAAAATAGTTCCATATATGTTGTGTTAATAAATAGGGTGAATGAATAGTGTGAATAAACAGCGCCACAATCATACAGCAAAACTTTTTTAAAATAAAATACACAAAGCCAATATAAAAAAACCCCTCCATAAGGAGAGGAAAAACCTGAGAGAAGCAAAATATTTGTTTTTGTTTTGCGAACGGGTTGTTTTTTCATCAGGAGACTATCCCTGAATTTTTGTTGCCTTGCTTTGGCGTTGTTTTCTGTCACGCCACCGACCGTCTGTGGATACTCCATCTACCAAGCCTACATGAGGGTCAAGGGAAGAGAACAGACACCCGCTTAAAGCGGGTAGGTAGGCGGTCCGGGTAGTCTTAAGCCGGACCATCACAAAGCGAATTTTTTG
>DAONBD010000047.1:0-4884 GCA_035401345.1 Candidatus Altimarinota bacterium | reverse complement strand
GCAAAATTGACTGATACCCATCACTCAAAGCATGTTTTGGATTTGTGTGGACTTCTATCATGAGCCCGTCAGCTCCGCATGCGATTGCCGCTTTGCTCATTGGAGTTATTAACTCGACTTCTCCAGTACTGTGACTTGGATCTACTATAATAGGAAGATGACTCAATGTTTTTACAGTCGGAACAGTTGCAAGTGAAAGTGTGTTTCTTGTGTTGTCTTCAAATGTTCGGATTCCTCGTTCGCAAAGTATCACATTTGAATTTCCTTCTTTCATTATGTATTCGGCTGAGGAAAGGAATTCTTCGATTGTTGAGCCCATGCCTCGTTTGAGTAGAATCGGTTTTTTCGTTTTTCCGACGGCTTTTAATAATGCAAAATTTTGCATATTTCGTGTGCCGATTTGTAATATGTCTGCGTATTTTGAAACCAATTCAACATCTTTTGTGTCCATTACTTCTGTGACAGTAGCCATTCCGTATTTATCTGCGATTTTTTTGAGAATTTTTAATCCTTTTTCACCGAGTCCTTGGAAGTCGTATGGGTTTGTGCGTGGCTTGTATGCTCCGCCTCGAAGTAGCTTCACTCCTGATTTTGAAAGTTCTTTTGCAATTTTATCGAGTTGTTTTTCTGATTCTATAGCGCAAGGTCCCGCTATCAATATGATTTTGTCTCCGCCTATTTCCAGTTTTTTTACTTTTATAATTGATAGTGATTTTTTACCTGTTTTTTTTATCAACTTCAATTTTTTATATTCTTTTAACATTGTTAAATTTCATTTATTTATGGGTTTTCTCAAGCTTGCGGGTAAAGCTTGCGGATCGCATTATACAAAAGAAACTGAATTTATGGAAAAGATATGTTAAAATCCTCGCATGATTATAGACACTCACGCACATTTGCAGTTCCCGGAATTTAATTCTGATATTGAAGATGTTTTGCGTCGTGCGGCGGAAAAAGGTGTTGGGAAAATTATAAATGTTGGATGCAATTTGGATGCATGCAGTAGGGGACTTACGCTGATTGATTTGTATGATTCAACAGGTTCAGCAAATGGTCAAAAAGGGTCAATGGAGACGTCTGGGGTAGAGCTTTTTGCGACTCTGGGTTTGCATCCTTATGATGCGAAAGTTTTGACTTATGATTTATTGAAAAATTGGGAAGAAAAAATTAAAAAATACGGAAAGAAAATTGTGGCGATAGGGGAAATTGGGCTGGATTATTTCAAAGCGCAAGTTTCCCATGAAATCCAGCAAGATGCTTTCAAACGCCAGATTGAATTCGCTCAAAAAATGAATTTGCCGATCGTTGTGCATAATCGTGAGGCTGATGAAGATACATTAAGGATTTTGCGCGAAAGTGGACTTGGGAAAGGTGGCACAGGAAAAGTAGTTTTTCATTGTTACGGATCTTCTTTGGATTTCGCTCGAGAGGTTTGGAAAGAAGGTTTTTATACTTCTTTTACAGGAGTGATTACGTATCCGAATGCGGCTGATTTACGTGAAGTTGTAGCTGAGTGTCCGAATGGGCGATGGATGGTAGAGACTGATTGTCCTTATCTCGCGCCACAGGGCGTGAGAGGGCAGAGAAATGAGTCTTCGTATGTGAAGGAAGTTTTGGAAAAAGTTGCGGAGGTGAAAGGATTGAGGTTAGGGGATGCGGAAAAATTGCAGGAAGAAAATGCTGTAAATTTTTATTTTATCTGCTCTTCTGTTGTTCGTGGTGGTGAATGTGGCAAAATTTAGAGTGTCAATTTTAAAAAAGGGTCGAATTATATATCTTTTCGTATTCTTTTGCCATTTTTTCTGCTGAGAAGTTTTTTGTGACTTCGGCTTTTCCTGATTTGGATAGATGATCTCTGAGTAGTTTGCTTGAAATGAGTTTTTTGATTGCTTCTTTTAATTCTTCTGCGGATTCTGGTGTGACGAGGAGGCCCGTTTTATCGTTTTCGATGATTTCAGGAATTCCACCGGTTTTTGTTGCGATGACTGGTAGGCCGGAAATCATGGCTTCGAGGTTTACTAAACCGAAGGCTTCGCGGACGCTTGGAAGGACGAAAAAGTCTGCGCTTTTCATTAAATGTGGAATCTTTTTTTGACGGCCGAGGAGTGTGACGTATTCTGTTAATCCGCGTTTTTCAATTAACTTTTCGAGCGTTTCGCGTTGCGGGCCGTCACCGGCGATAGAAAATCTTATATTCCGTTTGTTTTCTGGAAGTTCTTTGATGAGTAGTTGGATCGCGTGAAGTAGGATGTGGATGCCTTTTCTTGGGTGGAGCTCTGCGACCGTGAGTCCGACTAGACTGGTGTCTTTCATCGGACGATCTTCTTCTTCGCTGTGTGGAATATTGAATATATCTTCGCGGATGTCGCGGATTGTATTTTTGTTTAGGCTTAAAAATTGTGATTTCCACCAGGTGAGATCGATTCCGTTATGTATGACTTTGATTTTTTTTGCGTGTTGCGGATAAAGTTTTTCGAGGAGTTTTTTGTTGTCGTGTGAAATCGCAATAATTTTTGAGATATTTTCTAATGTGAATTTTTTGAATAAATTCTTGATAAAGTTTATTTCAAAAGGGTCGTGTTCGGTTACTATTATTGGAATGTTTGCAGATTTTCCGGCTAGTAATGCAAACCTTCCGCTTGCCGGGTTCCATAGGTGAACATGCATGAGGTCTATTTCCTCATTTTTAATGATCTCTTTAATTAATTTAATCTGTTTTGAGTCATTTTTATTTTTAACCGCTAGACGAATAGTTCTTATTTCAAAATTTTGAAGATTTTGTGCGAGTTTATCCAGAGTAGGGTATGGCCCTAAACAAACTATTGGCGCGAATTTTTTCTTGTCCAAAAATTTAGCCAACAAAAACATCTGAAGTTCCGCGCCTCCAGATAACGGTGTGTCGGTAAAGAAAAGGATTTTTTTTGTCTTTTTATTCACGGCAAGAACTATACTTCAATTCTCTATTGATTTGAAGCTTTATTCTTTTGAATGTTGTCTTCTTTTGTAGAGGTATAAAGCTAGTATTAAAAGTCCTATTAAAAGACCTATCAACAGATTTCTTGTACTCAAAATTCCACCTAATCCTCCTCCCAATATACTTGCTTGAAGGTCCGCCGAATTTATTCCTGTTTCTTCTGATATTGTTGGAATTAATTCTTCAGTTTCCGGTAATAAAATTTGTGTTTCTGTCGTTGGAAGAGCTGCAATTAGTGGAGTTATCGGCGTGGGTGTTATTAATAGTGGTGTGATTGCTGGTTGAATTAAACTTGGTATTTCTGGAGTTGTTGGAAGATTTGGTTCTGTATCTGATGAGTTGTCTGTAGGAGGTCTCCTGTAATATCCGCCACTACTTCCTCCTCCACTATGATTGTTGTCTTCCTCGTCTTCCTCGTCTTCTTCGTTATCACTGTCTTCGTTGTCATCATCATTGTTTTCTTCTTCTCCTTCATTATCTCCTTCGTCATCGTCCTCATCGTCATCGTCCTCATCGTCCTCATCGTCATCGTCATCCTCTTCGCAGGCATCACCAATGCCATCACCGTCTGAGTCAGTCTGGTCAGGATTAGAAACAGCAGGGCAATTGTCTGAGTCATCGTCTATGCCGTCCTCGTCAGTATCGGTACTTTCATCATCCTCGTCATCATCATCATCATCACCATCGTCGCCATCATCACCATCATCATCATCGTTATCATCGAATGTCAAAATTGCAAAAATGCTGTCTATTAAAACTGTTGCACCGTCAATACTGCCATTCTTTTTCGTTGTTGCTTCAATTCGTAAATTTTTTATTTGTTCGGAAGTCCATGCTCTGTCTTCCGTAACGTCCAAAGTTATCTGATTATCCGTTGTGTTTGTTGGTACGAAAGTTAGACTTTCTCCTCCGCCTCCGGCGCTATTGTGAGTTTTGTAGCTTAAAGTTAACTCGTCATCGGATATTTCACCGATTGTGTGGTATTCAATTGCTATACTGACGTTTGTTGGACTGAATTCAGGTTCATCAAAACTAGAAATTTCAATACTGTTTGTTGAATTATTAATTTCTATTTCTGCATAAACATTATCAGGTTCGCCTGTTGCCTCGTTCCCTTCTTGTATAGTATTATTTCCTTCGTTTGTTTTAAATTCCGATCCATAAAAATTCAATGTATATGCGAGTGCTGTTTGCGGAATTGTCGTGAATATTTATAGCATCGTAAAAAATATCGCTGAAAATTTGCGAATACTAAAATCTGAAGTTTTCATATATGGTTTGGATTATTGTAAAAAATTTGCCCCTTTCCTGCACATTATCCTCACATATACTTTTTTGTAAATATTATTTCTTGAATTTGAATATGTTTTGCGATAAAGTTTCGTGCGTTCGAGTAAGGCACGGTCTGTATCGCTTCGCGACATCATCCCTTTACTCGAAGTTGAAAAGTAGATAATTTCTCAGGTCTGTATCGCTTCGCGATACTAGCCCCTCGTTCGGAACTTAAAAGAAAGTAAACTTTCTTTTTGTTCCTCCCTCGGGTTTGTAGCTCAGTCGGTAGAGCAGCTGCCTCTTAAGCAGACGGTCGTGGGTTCGAATCCCGCCAGACCCACCAGAAATTAAATAAACGGATCGTAGGCCCACTGAAGTAGCGCTTGTCTTTGACGTGGGCGACATGAGAGGTCTCCTGGCATGCAATTTTTTCGGATTTGCCCTGCATGGCGAGAGAATGCTTTCCATCGTTTGATTTGGCGGTTGTCGAGGATTGGATCACGACGTCCTATATAATACCGGCAGTACCATTGGAACCATCCTCTCACGTCAGGATCACCTGGTATTATCCAACCTTTTCTCAGCCATTCGTGTAGTGATTGGCGTGATTTTATCCCGAAGAAATTTTTGCTTACATC
>DAONBD010000046.1:0-4943 GCA_035401345.1 Candidatus Altimarinota bacterium | reverse complement strand
ATTTTCTTTAAATCATTTTCCGCGATACCTGTTCCTACTATTTTTAATGGAAGGCCAAGAGTGTTGAATGTGTTTACTATTAAATCGAATCTTTTGTATGGAATAAGTCTCCCGACTGCGAGGAAATACCCCTTGGTTTTGGAAGAAGCTTCGTATTCATTCGCGTTAATCATGGGATGAATAACGGTCGAAGGACGTCTGTAGTATTTGTCTATTCTTCTTTGGGTAGTTTTTGAATTGGCGATAAAATAATCGACTCTATCGGCTGCAACCTTGTCCCACATTCTTAGGCGATGGAGTTTCTTTTTTGCATATCTTTTAATGATTGAAGGCATTTTGTAGTCGCGAATATATGAATGCCAATCGTCCCAGAGATATCTCATCGGTGTATGGCAATAACATACGTGCATCGTGTCGGGTTTCGTGATTATGCCTTTCGAGCATGAATGTGAACTTGAAATAACTATATCGAATTGGCTTAAATCAAACGATTCATACGCGTACGGCATGAAATTCAAATACCATTGATGTTTCTCTTTCGCGAAAGGGAGTTTTTGTATAAATGACGTACGAATGTCTGCATCTTCAAAACCTTCTCCTATTTTTTCTGCATTAAAAATAGATGTAAAAATCGGAGCTTTCGGAAACATCTGATGCAGTTTCAAATTAACTTTTTCTGCGCCTCCTTGATTAGTCATCCAGTCAAAAACGAGGGCGACTCGAGCGTCTTGTCTAGCCATGCACACATCTTAAATTAAGACGTCTTTTTTTCCAAGTATTTATCTATAACGCTGCGATCGCGTGTAGACAGATCGTCTTTATCTTTCAAGACGGTTGTTAAGATTTTTTGATATACGTTACCGCCTTCTATCTGATCAGTTGCTTTTGCTTTGAATAATTTCACTACATTATTGTCTGGGTCTCTTTCCAAAAGTCTTTCACAGATATGTATTACGTCCACGTATCTTTTGTCTTTGAACCACATTCCGAGAAGTTCCAACACCACGTCTTCGTCTTTCTTTCCAAACATTGATTTCTTTTTTTCCGATATATCGGAAATCAGAACCAAATGCCCTGTTTTTCTTTTCAACAAAAATCTCAAATATAAAAATCCACCAACTACAAACAGAATCACAGGAATCAATATGTTGTACTGAAGCAGATAATTAAAAATCGCATGCATTACTACAGCTATTAAAAGTCCCTTTAAAATCATTTTTTCCTTGTAGCTTTCCGCGAGAGGCTTGTTTGTTACTTCCGATATTATTTTTGCTATTCGGTCTTCTCTTCCAACTAATTTTTCTTGATTCGTTATATCAATTGAAAATTTTGAAATGCCAAAATAATAACCGAATATTCCGGAGAAAATCATGTGAGCACACATTGTAAATCCACTTCTGAAAACATATACGCTGAATAATTCTCCTGCGCTTAAGTTGTTCCACAACTGAGAAAGGTAATAGATGTTTTCAGCGAACGAAAATCCGAGAGCTGATAAAATACTCAATCTCAGGGCATCATTAACTGTTTTTACAGCCAAAGTTCTTTTATCTATTATTCTTACGGCAAAATGTTTTATTACCTCTTCCAACATTCCAAAAAACACAAAAAGGACCATATACATCACGCTCACTTTTTCTATAGATGTTTCTATTAAACTCGCTACATCAAGAGTCGGATAAATTTGCCATACATATTGAATTCCCAATAACGCCGGCGCTGTCAAAATTCCTATAAAAAATAATATTCCGAGATGCGTTTTGGAAATTCCGGATTGCTTGAAGAATAACGGGATCCATATTGCTACCGGTATCGCCGCCACAAGCGTTGAAATACCAAGTATAAGAGCTTTATTATCCATTATAAGTTATATGTTGTTGTTCCTTCCTGGCCTTGTGCCGGCGCTGCTACGGCTGACTGCCCATCGTTTACAGACGCTTTTGCTTCGTCCAGTGATTCGTAAATATTGATTAACTGCGTGAGTCCGACAACTTGAAGTATGTCTTTTATATTTGGCTTTGCTCTTGAAATTACAACTTTTCCGCCTCTTTCCGTTACTTTTCCGTACCAATCCGTCAAATATCCTATGGATTTACTATTCATATATTCGAGTCCTGCAAAATCAAATACCAAACTCAAATTTCCCGGAATTTCTTCGAAAATTTTGTAAACTTCCTGGGCTTTGCTGTCGATATTTGTTTCGTCAAGCTGCCCGGAAATAGTCAATAATTTTGCTTTTTTATTTGGATCTTTCAGGAGTATATCCTCCGTGATAATTGTTGCTTCTGCCATATATGTTTAGATGTTAAGTACTAGATGTGTCGGAGTTGACTCCGGAAGTCCGGAATTATATCTCGGATCTTTTAAGTATTTTTTTACTGTAACTATGAGTCCTCCCGTTGGTTTGTCTTGAAAAACTAATTCGTCTGTCCATTCGGCTACGATTTTTGGAAGCCCTCGCCCTCTTATTCCTATAAATTTATATTCAGCTTTTCTCCTCTCCTCCATTAATTTTTGCATTTCCTCAGCTGTTGTTTTAATTTTCCCTGTTCCGTTATCTTCTACTTTTATTTCGATATATTCGTCTTTTTTGTGACAAAGAGTTACTTTTACTTCATCATCTTCTGATGATCCATGCTCGATTGCGTTATTGCAAAGCTCATCGACTATCGATTGCATTCTATATGCCCATTTTTCTGCGAAATTCGTAGTGTTTTTGATGAACGACAGAGTGAAATCTCTGATTCCTGAAATGAAATACGCGTTTGTGGGAAGCGTAATTGTGATTTTTGTTTCACCCGAATTTTTATTTTTGTTTTGGTCCATATTTCTTTGATATTATATCAGAAAATGCCTTCTAAATCAACTAGCTCGTGAGATAAGAGCGAGTGTTTTGTTCTTTTTGCGTGTATTTTTAGCGCTGAATTTCTTTCGAAATTTTAATTATTGATTTGAATATCTTTTTGACGTATAGACTTTTGATCTTTTTTAAAATTTCTCTTTCTCGAACGGGGTCTTCAATCTTTATATCGTTTGTTTTTTTGATTTTTTTGATTTTTTTGATCAATACTTCCCTTTTCGAGAGGTATTTTTGAAGTTTTAAATCAATTTTGTCTATCTTTTTTCTGGTTCTATCTAAAACTTTTGTCATTTTTACTTGATCTTTAAGCACTTTTACAATAGATTACGTTAGCCAACTTTTAATTTCAAGGAAAACTAAATAAAAAATATGGTTAAAACAATCTATGATGACATGGTGAACAACACGGTTCACTACGGACACAGAACCCAGAAATGGGATCCAAGAATGAAAAAATATCTCTACGGTGAAAGAAACGGTGTTCACGTATTCAATCTAGAGATGACGGTCAAAATGCTTGAAGAGGCTTGCGCTTTTTTGAGTAAAAATGTCGCCGAAGGAAAAACTGTTCTTTTTGTGAGCACAAAACCTCAGGCTATCGCTTTGATCGAAGAATCTGCAAAAGCTTGTGGGATGCCTTTCGTTGTTTCCAGATGGATTCCGGGGTTTTTGACTAATTTTCCTACTGTTAAGACAAGGATTGATTATTTGAAGTCATTAAAAGAACAAGAAGCCAATGGTGAATTTGAGAAATATACTAAAAAAGAAGCTTCTCAATTAAAGAAAACTATCGAAAAATTAGAAACTTCTCTTGGTGGTGTTCAAAACCTTACAAAAAAACCTGATGTTGTATTTGTTGCCGATGTTGTAAAAGATGAAATAGTTGTGAAAGAAGCAAAAGTGATGAAAGTTCCCGTAGTTGGTATTTGTGATAGCAATGCGAATCCTACACAGGTTGATTACCCTATTCCTGGGAATGATGACGCTGTTAAGTCATTAAAATTCCTTATCGGAAAGGTTCTCGAAGCAGTTCAATCTGCTAGAAAATAAATTCAATAACTTAAAATTTCCTATGACAGTAAATATTGAGCAAATTAAAGAGTTGAGAGAGATGACCGGCGTTTCTATGTCTGCATGTAAATCTGCGCTTGAGGAGGCTAATGGAGATATGGATAAAGCTATCGATGTTTTAAGAAAAAAAGGGGAAGCTAAAGCTGTAGATAGAGCTGCAAGAGAAACTCATCAAGGTGTTGTTTCTATGAAAGCTGAAGGTAACAAGGTTGCTATGGCGGCTTTGCTTTGCGAAACTGATTTCGTTGCAAGAGGTGAAGATTTTAATTCTGTTGTTGATCTTTTGGCTCAAAAATTATTGGATGGAAGTTTAAAACCTGAAGATACTGAAGTTCCTGAAGTGAAAGAATTAGTATTGAAAGCCGGAGAAAATATCAGAATTGGCAAAATGGCTTTGGTTGAAGGAGAAAATGTTGGAACTTATATTCATACAAATAAAAAAATTGGAGTTATTATATCTCTCGAAGGTGGCACCTCTGAAATAGCAAAAGATGTCGCTATGCATGCGGCTGCTACAAATCCAGCTTGTGTTTCTCCTGATGAAGTTCCTCAGGAAGCTGTTGATAAAGAAAAAGAAATTTGGAGAGAACAGCTAGCTAAAGAAGGAAAACCTGCAGAAATTGTCGAAAAAATAATGATGGGTAAAGAGAAGAAATTTAGAGAAGAAAATGCTCTTTTGAAACAACAATTCGTGAAAAATCCTGAACAAACTATCGAGCAGGTTCTCGCTGGTGCTACTATTAAGACTTTTGTTAGAATAGCAGTATAGTTGTTCTGAAGCGTAGTTGTTTCGAAGCGTGGAGACTTTAAAACCCCATATGTACAAATTTGATTCTATCGAAAAGGCTGTATCTGACCTCAAGAAGGGTAAGATGATAGTCGTTCTTGACGACGAAGATCGTGAAAACGAAGGTGATTTGATCTTGGCCGGTGAAATGGTTACCAAGGATGCTATCAATTTCATGATGAAGGAAGGACGTGGCCTTATTTGCGTTCCTGTTTCCGGAGATAT
>DAONBD010000045.1:0-4993 GCA_035401345.1 Candidatus Altimarinota bacterium | reverse complement strand
TACTGAATTGCTGCGGAATACTCGAGAGTGAGGTCTTTGTTTAGGAGACCGATCATTTCTTCTTTTGTCATTTTAGAAATTGTTAAGATTTAATTTATTGAATGAATCTATATGTGGATTTAGTCCAGTGGAACGAATTTATCTTTTCCCACACCGCAAACAGGGCATTTCCAATCGGCTGGTAAATCCGCAAATGAAATGTTGTTGTTTTCAGCTGGATCGTAGATGTGTCCGCACACTGTGCATTTATATTTTTTCATAGCTAGATTGTAGCATGAATTTTGTTTTGTGGAACGTGTTTTGTTTTGTGGCATGTGTTTTGTTATACTGCGCTGGCAATTTAAATATTTAATTTTATTAAAATATGATCTTATCTGATGGGACGTTGAGAGAGATGATTGAAAGGGGTGAACTTGGGGTCGAACCTTTGAGTGATGATTCTATTCAACCGGCTTCGATCGATTGTCGGCTTGGGACGCATTATTTGGTGGTAGAAGAAAATTCTATGGATGTTTTGACGATGGATTCTGAGATCAAATATAGGGAATTGGAAAGTGAAGATTTCACTCTTCCTCCGCATTCATTTGTACTCGCGACGACTCAGGAATATGTGAAACTTCCAAACGACTTGACGGCTTTCGTAGAGGGAAGGAGCTCTATAGGAAGAATGGGGTTATTTATTCAAAATGCCGGATGGGTCGATCCCGGGTTTGAAGGTCGCATTACTCTTGAAATTTATAATGCAAATTCTTTGCCTATTAAATTAAAAGCCGGGCGCAGAATATGCCAATTAGTTTTTTGCAAAATGGATAAAGCGGCGGAGGTGCCATACGCGGGAAAATATCAGGGACAGGAAAAGTCAGTTGGAAGTAGGGTGTGGAAGGATAGGGAAGCTTTACTATAGACATAGCCTTTATTCCATATGTTTTTTTGATATCCTTTCTTTTGATTATCGAAATTTGTCGAGTCTTTTTATTTGTTTGATATTATTGTAAGGGTTCTTGACAAATATGTCTAAAACTGCTTTAATGCCATCTATTTAAAATTATTTTAATATGCCAAATTTTGAAGAACATAATGGATTTCAATTGCAAATTGGAGACAGAAACCCTCATGAAGAGATGATGTTACATTTGTGGACCAATCTGGGAAAGATGCTTTCTCGCGGTTCTATTGCAGGAGTTGGCTTCCCATCATCTGTCGAGGAAGAAGAAGCTGGAATTGCTTCTCAAGATCCGGCTAAGTCTTCGGCTCATTTTACTCAGACAAGATCTCAGGTTAGAGATGGATTGCGTGCTATTGTTGAGCATTCTATTGATAAATTTGGTATTCCTATGGAAAAAGGTTTGGATGTGGGGTGTGGAGCTTCTGCTGAAATGGTTAGTGAGCTTATGAAAAATAAAATTACTGATTTGAGTCAATGGATTCAAATTGATGTTAATAGAAATACGGTGAGAGAAGCGCGTAGGTCGTCCGGGCATCGTACTGATGTGAGAATGGCTTCTTATTTGCATTTGGATAGAGATTTGCCTGATATGAAATTTGATACTGTTTCCGGTTTGTCGTCTCTTGATGCTACTTGTTTTATTGAAACAGCTGTAGAACAGATCAGACAAGCTTTAAATGATGGTGGATTTTTGTTTCATGTTCAAGATGTTCGTCCCGGAATGGTTCATGTTTATCAAGAATTGGCTCGTGAAGGCGTGGCTCAAGGAGTTGATGGTTATAAAGCTTTGATTGATGGTCGTCTTGCCGGTCCCAGTGGCACTCTCCAAACAGGTTGTCAGTCTGTGTTTTTTGTCCAGACACCTGAAGGATGGGTTTCTGTTAGCGAAATGTTTAGAAGAAACTTAGGAAGAGCGTTGGCCGACAATGGTGGCTTTGAAATTTTGTTTAATGACTGGATAACTGCTAGAAAAAGGGTTCAGGCTGGCGCCAAGATGGCGAGATTGTATCATATGAATGCGTTGCTTGGCGTAGATCCTCGTTATATTGGAAATGATGCTATTTCTGCTGCTGTTACCGTTGCAAGAAAGAAATAATTTCTATTTGTGTGTTTTAGAAGTTTGATAAAACAGGAGGATTTTTTGGTATCTTCATCGACGTTTAAAAGTAGTGCAGCTGTTTGTATGCAAATTAATTTATGTCGTTGAAAGTTGTTTGAAGTAATCTTCGAGGTACTCGTGTGATTCTTCGTATGTTCCCATTTATTGCTACGATTACGTCTCCTTGATTTTTATATTTGTTATACGTATTTAAATCTATTTCCCATAAATTCGTGACTCTCGATTTTATATCATCTCCCGAATTTTTAATATCCACTATTTGAAAGCGATCCTCATCATTTACCCATTCGTATTGACCGGTCGGTCTTTCTTTCTTCATTGCAAATGTCTCTGGAAACAAAACTACTTTGTCCGCCCCTGGTTTATTTGGGCCGAGACGCGACTCTTGCTCCTCTAATATGCTTTGTATTGCTTTTCTTTTTTGAGCTATTTCTCTTCTTGTGACTGTTTGAATGTCGGTAGATTCAGTAGGCGTATTTGTTGTGGCTGAGCTGGAACGTGGTTTTACAACCGGGTTTGTTTGAGGTGTTGACGGTGCTTTTACAACCGGGGTTGCTCTAGGTGTTGATCGTGGTTTTACAACCGGGGTTGCTTGAGGTATTGATCGTGGTTTTACGACTGGAGTTGTTTGAGGTGTTGCAGGAGGAGTTTCTGCTTGCGATTGTTTCGATATTTTTTTCGTTCGTTTTTTTTGACCTTTTAATATTATAGTTCTCAATGGCTTAGCTTCTGCTTCAAGTGTTTTTATTTCTTTAATTCTTTGAGCTTCATATTCTCTAAATCCTTTTAAAAGTTCTTTTCTTTCTTTTTGTATTTGTATTTGTAAATTTTCTAGAAAACTCTGTTCCATTTGTTGAATTTGTATTTCGATAATTTCTTGCATATTCTTTAATACAATTGCTCTATATGGAGTATTTGATTGTACTTGTGACTTTTTTAACCCTTCTCTCATTTCAATTTTTTTTCTTTCTAATTCTTGCATGCGTTCGGAGCTGTATTTCTGAAGGGTACTTCGAATGTTCAATTTTTCTGTTTTAATTTCATCTCGAATTTGCTCTTTGGCTCTCTCTATCGTTTCCAATCTCTCTATTGCATTTATTTCTGTTGAGGTCAACGAGGAATCTAATGTCCTTTTTTTTTGATGAGTTGCACGTATTTCGTCAACTAATCCTTTGATTGCTTGCGCGATCAATGGGTCACATACATCTCTTGTAAAAAATGATATTTCTAGATCATCGGGTGTGTTTTGGCCTAATTGTTCGTTTAAATATATCGCTCCCATTTTGATAATTTTAATAGAGGAGAGATTTTACACCTTTTCTTTTAAAAGTCAACCCGTCTTTACGGAGTCTCGATATTTTTATGATTTTGCTGCCAATTGGCCACAGGCCGCATCTATGTCTTGGCCGAATTCAAAGCGCTGGATCGCGTCGATGCCGTGTTTTTCAAGGATGTTTTTAAAACGGCGAATTTGATTATGGGAGGTTTGATCGAATAGGGGAATCGCTTTGGTTTCTATTTTCTGAGCTTTTTGTTTTTCGCGGACTTCTTTTGCCGATTCTTTCGCATATGTTAGGTTGTATGGGATCAGGTTGACCATGCAGTTGAATCCTTTTAGGATTTGAGCGAGTTCTTCAGCGTTTTCTTCGCTGTCATTTACTCCTTTTAGCATGATGTATTCAAACATTAACTTGCGATGCGTTTTGTCGTAATAATGTTTTATTGATTCGAGGATTTTTGCGAGTGGATATTTGCGATTTGCCGGCATGATTTTTGTACGGAGTTTATCGTTTGGTGCGTGGAGTGAAAGCGCGAGATTTACTTCTAGATTTTCGTCTGCCAAACGGTCTATCCCTTCTATAATCCCGCATGTTGATATAGAGAATCTTCTTGCTCCGAGATTGAGAGTATTTTTGTCGTTGAGGCGGCGGATCGCGCTGATTACAGCGTCGTAGTTGAGAAATGGTTCGCCCATCCCCATGAAAGTGATATTGGTGATTTTTTCCTCAGTTTTCTTGAGGTGGCGTGCGAAGAATAAAATTTGTTCTATGATTTCATCTTGAGTGAGTGATCGCGTGAGTCCTAGTGTGCCTGTCGCGCAGAACGCACATCCCATCGGGCATCCGACTTGAGTCGATACGCATATCGAGTTACGCGCGGATTTGTCTTCATCAAGGCCTGCGAATGAATGTGTGTCTTTTGGATTGTGTTTCATTAGTACTGTCTCGATTTTTGCTCCGTCTTTCAAGATTATAAGCGCTTTTGCTGTCGAATTATCTTTGCTTACTTTCAAGACAGCGTTTATTTCGAGTGGGCATTTTTCTTTTAATTTCTCCCGAAGAGACGCAGGTAAGTTTTTTGCTTCGTCCCAATTAGTGATGAGGTTTTTGAAAATAGCTTCTTCAACCTGCTTTAGACGGAAGGAAGGTTCTGATGCAAGAACTGATTTTAGGCGTGAAAGGTCCATGTTTATTTAAGTGCTTTTAAATTAATTGTAGGGCTGTGTTTTGGGAATAAAAAGCCACGGTATCAAAACCGTGGCTTTAATTTAACACTTAGATCCGGGACTGGCTACTCTTTATGGAAGAGTTGGGACTTTTAAAATAATCCGTTTGCTGTGAATACGCCTGCGAAGATCAGAGATACGATTGTCATCAATTTAATCAAGATATTGATACTTGGTCCAGATGTGTCTTTGAATGGATCTCCGACTGTATCTCCTACAACTGCTGCTTTATGAGCGTCTGATCCTTTTCCTCCATGAGAGCCTCCTTCAATGAATTTTTTTGAATTGTCCCAAGCGCCTCCAGAGTTTGCCATAGAAATAGCAAGCATTACTCCTGTTATCAACGCTCCAGCCAATAGTCCTCCCAAAGCGTTTGATCCCAAAATATATCCTGTAGCAACCGGAACGACCACAGCCATGA
>DAONBD010000044.1:0-5013 GCA_035401345.1 Candidatus Altimarinota bacterium | reverse complement strand
GCCTGTGAGTTTTTGGCAACCACTTGGATTTACGTTTTTAATTGAAGCTTCCAGGTAGCATTCTTCTTTTGTATATGAGAAAGCGCCTCCTTGTATATTTTCACAAACATCCAGGTCTCCCGTATTGGCTGCAACTTGCATATAACATTTGTCTTTTGGCGGATTTGAGCCGGCGTCCGCGAAGTCGGCGCCTTTAATTTTTTCACAGCCCGATGCATCTCCGGCCTGAACAGCGGCCGACTGATAGCAATGATCAGAGTCCGGAATGAACAAACAAGAAATTTCTATCGCTTCGCTCATACAGCCCGTCATAAGAATCATCAACAATGGTAGAGTTAAAAATTTCCCGGTTTTTTTAAATTTTAAAACAAGCGTTAAAACGCCGAATACAAAAACCAATCCAAGTATAAACAATGCTGTCGGCAAGAGAGGATAACCAATATATGAAATAACAGCTTTGCCAAGCTCCGTGTATCTATTTTCGTGATTTACAAGCTGATTCCCCAAAAACACCCAAGGCAGAATCGCTATTACCAAAGCGACAAATCTCGCGATGCAAGTATGTTTTTTAAATAGGCGCGCAAAAAGATTTAAAATTAAAAATATCGTCGCACTCAAAAATCCAAAAACAAATCCGGCATATAAATGATATTTTCCGAAAAGATTTTTGATTTGATAATTCGAAATATCGTCAATCGGACCGATGCCTCCTCCGCTCGCATTGAAGGCAAAAAGACCCCCGAAAGCCAGAACGAGAAATAGCCAAATAAAAAACGTCTTTTTCATAGTGTTTAGGTTTAAGATTTTGTTGAGGAGAGTATAGCATCTTACGCAAAAAGACACCCACTTTTTTTTGAGCGGGTGCCTTTTGAATATTATATATGCATAATCTACTCTAATTTACGCTGCCGCTTTATCCTGTCTCTTCAACAATGCTGCGAGAATCGGCGGAGTGAGCAGGGTAGAGAAGATGACCATCACGATGATGACTGAGAAAAGTTCGTCTGAGACTACGCCGAGGGCTTTTCCTACGTTTGCGAAAATCAAACCGACTTCTCCACGAGGAATCATTCCAAATCCAACGATCATTCTCTTTGTTCCTCCCCATGTTCCGAGGCCGGCAAGAATTTTACCGATGAAGGCGATCGCTGTAACAGCCAGTGCAACACCTAAAACTTTTGGATCGAATAATACATCTAATTTCACCTGCAAACCTGTCATAACGAAGAATAATGGAATGAATAAATGTCCAACAGTATCTACCAAATCTTCTACGTGTTTTTCTTCAACGTGTTTTAGCAAGTAAACCGCTTCGTCCATTTTGTTTCCAAGAGGAGCAAGTTTTTCTTTAATTTTTGCGATATGTGAAGGACTTTTGAATGTTTTGAAATGAACATTGTCAAGAACCAATCCGGCTGCGAAAGCACCGACGATAGGAGCCAATCCAACTAATGCCGCCAAGTACGCTATTAAAAGAGCAAAAGATAATGCGAAAGTGAGTTTCATCCCAACTCCTGAAGAAATTTTTGAAAGACCTTTTCCAATCCATGGAGCTGCAAATTGACCAACGACAATCGCCGCGACAAGAAATCCTAAAGCTTTGCCTGACAATATTAAAATTGTCATTGGATCCAAAGCTCCGGAACTTGCTATAGATGTCACTACCGCCAAAATTAAAAGGCCCAAAACGTCATCTATAACAGCCGCACCGAGCACGACTTTCGCTTCTTTTGTCTGCAATTTTTTCAAATCTTGAAATACACGAGCGGTAATACCTACTGATGTAGCCGTCATCGCCGCACCAATGAATAATTTCGTTGCGAAAGAAGAGTCCGCATAAAATAAATTTCCAACCAATAAAGTACCTCCCAAGAAAGGCAATACAACGCCTATGATGGCAACAAGAAATGCCTGTAATCCAACTTTCTTCATTTCTTGAAGATTTGATTCCAAACCAATTCTAAATAGCAACAAAACAACTCCAAATTCAGCCAAGAAAATCAAATACTGATTTGTCGCTGCCGAATCAAAAATATGAAGACCCAAAAGTCCGAGGTTTCCCAGTATCACACCTACGATTAACTCTCCCAACACAGCGGGTTGCCCCAATTTTTCAATCAAAGTTCCAAGCTTGCTCAGTACAAAAAGTACCGAAAGCCATAAAAAAGTCAGCGGAATAGCCATACTGTGACCAGCTTCCGCACCTTCCGCACTTGAGGCGAGAGCCGGGATCGAAAACATCAGGAATGCCACGAAAAGCGGTAGAATAAATCTAAAAGCTTTCGGGTGGCGATCCAGTAGTCTTGTGAGCATTTTCGGATTGTTAAATATTATTTATTAAATTTTGTTGGGATTTTTGTTGGGAAAATTATACAGACGATTTTCGCCTTGTGAAGGGTGATTTTAAATATTTTTAATTTACCTGGCGTCCGATCTCGGCGTCCGATCTAAGCGTCCGATCTAGGTGTTCGAAGATTGACTGAGCGTCGATGTTTTACGTGAGGGTCTTAGAGTTATGTGATATATTGTTGGCGTGTTAATAATCAATATTTTATGTTCATAAATAACATTCCATCAACTTTGGTCGTAGGGTCTTTTGAAGTCCATTATTACAGTTTATTTTTCGCTTTTGGCGTGATTTTGAATTATTTGATTTTGGAAAAATTGTGGAAGAAGAACGGATGGAGTCCAAAAATTCTTGATAGTGCTGTTATTTATTTATTTTTTGGACTTGTAATAGGCGCCAGACTTGGAGAGGTATTTTTTTATAACCCTGAATATTACCTTTCCGACCCTGTGAAAATTTTGAAAATTTGGGAAGGAGGGTTGTCGAGTCATGGAGCAACTATCGGTCTTATCGTCGCTTATGTTATGTTTTTATTGAAAGAAAAACATAAAAAACACGGTGGTTTAAAAGAAAATTTTTTGAAATATGCCGACGTTTTAGCCTTGCCAATGCCTCTTACCGCGGCTCTGGTGAGGATCGGAAACTTTTTTAATTCTGAAATAGTCGGGCGGGCGACGGACTCTCCTCTAGGCGTTGTATTCGCCAAAAACGGTGAAAATTTTGCAAGACATCCCGCTCAACTTTATGAAGGTGCCTTGTTGATGTTTATTTTTATTATTTTGTCTTTAACTTTTTTGAGAAAAAGAAGACCAAATGGATTGATTTTATTTTTGTTTATAGGACTTTATTTCCTTGGCAGATTTTTCTTGGAATTTTTTAAGGAATACCAAACAGACATGGAAAGTCTTCTGCCATGGGATTTGACTATGGGCCAAGCTCTTTCGATAATCCCCGTATTGATAGCTCTTGGATATTTTATTTATATCTTTGCACGTTTTGCGCGTGTGAATTGCGCGCGAAGAAAAAGAGCTTAATTATCCCTCATTCATACCTCATTCATACCTAACAGTTTTTTCGACTTCATCGTATTTTTCCAAAAATAAATCCGTGTTACTACCTACATCTCTCGTGTGATTTACTTCTGTTATCACATCTTTCACCAAGTCGCCTATAACCGGAATAAAGCTGAGCTGAGCAAGGAGATAAACAAAAATATAAATAAAAAGTGTAGCACCCAAAACCGATCCGAATCCGACCATTATTCCTTTCAATAAAGACATTCCTAAAAACTTCCATTTGTTTTTAAATACTCGAATAACTTCCATTTCTTTCATTCTAGCTATTTCTTTTGAAAGAAGTTTTATTTCTTTGGCCAGTTCCAATTCCAGTGAACGCTCTGATTGCGCTAAATGATGTACTTCTTTTATAAGAGCGGAATCTGTATGGATGGTGGATTTTTTCTTCATTTTGAGCGGGCTAAATTTTGTAGCTTTTTCTTATTGTATGTGTGAAAATCTGAGTTGTCTAACTTTTTACATGACTAAAATTTATACAAAAACCGGAGACAACGGCGAAACCTACCTGTATGGAGGTGTGCGCGTAAGTAAAAATTCAAAAATAATAAAACTGCTCGGCGAAATAGATGAATTAAATTCTTTCATAGGTTTCGCCTGGAATGCATGCGAGTACGAAATCGTCGGTAATTCATTAAAAGAAATCCAGAAAAAATTATATGAAATCGGTGCAGAATTATCTGGAAGCACTGAATTTGCGATCGATCCCTCCGACGTAGAAAAACTTGAGAAATTAATAGATAAATTTATTGGCGACAAAGATTTCACGCGTTTCGTAAGGCCGGGAGAGCGTGGAGAATTCTCTGCAAGAATCCATGTTTGCAGAGCCATATGTCGGAAAACGGAACGCAGCGCTATAAAATTTATCGAAGCCGAAGCGCGGGACTGCAAATATATTTTACAATACTTAAACAGACTCAGCGATTTACTGTTTGCTATAGCTGAGATAGAATAGGCGTCACATGACTACTTTAAATATTTTAATAGGCGGGCCGGCGGGCAGTGGAATCGAAAGCGCGGGACAAATACTCGGGCAGGCTTTGAATAGAAGTGGCGCATCTGTCGTCGTGACAAACGAAATAATGTCTCAAATTCGCGGAGGACACAACTTTAATAAAGTGCGTTTTTCTTACGAAGAGCCCGTTTTCGCGCATGAATGGAAAGTGGACATCGTGATGGCTTTGGACAGAATGAGTATCGTGGACCATTTGGATGAAATAAAAGACGGAGGATTGTTCGTTTTCGATGAAAGTATAAATGTAGAAGATTTGATTTCCGAGGAATTGAGAGCACACAGCATTGAATTTTTACCGATTAAATTAGAAGCTTCTATAAAAGACCTCGGCGGGGATATTTATAAAAATGTTTTGATGATAGGAACTATTCTCGGACTTACCGGTATAGATCCTGTTTTTGTGGAAAAAGTTATCAAAGATAAATTTGGAAATAAGGGTGCGGAAATTATCGAAAACAATTTAAAAGCATTAAAAAAAGGGCTTGAAATGGCCGGCCGTCAAAGATTTCAAATTAATACCACTCGAAAAGATTCTTCAGCAAAAATGCTATTAAACGGAAACGATGCGGTTTGTCTTG
>DAONBD010000043.1:0-5117 GCA_035401345.1 Candidatus Altimarinota bacterium | reverse complement strand
CACATCACAATAACAGGCTCAAGTAACCTAACAGATGCCGAAATCGAGAAGATGAAGAAAGAAGCAGAAACTCACGCCGAAGAAGACAGAAAGAAAAAAGAGGCAATTGAAATGCGTAATAAAGCCGACTCTCTTGTGACACAATCTGAAAGAACATTAAAAGACGCCGGAGACAAAGTATCAGATGACGTCAAAAAACCAGTTCAAGAAAAAATCGACACTCTCAAAAAAATTCTTGAAGACAAAGAAGCAAAATCGGAGGATTTAGAGAAAGGATACAAAGAACTTTCAGATGAGATTCAGAAGGTTGGCGCAGCGATGTACCAAAACGCTGGAGCCGCTGGAACAGATGGTGCAACTCCACCACCACAAGGAGAAGCAACCCCAGACGACGACGGAGTAAAGGTGTACAAAAAAGGTGAAAAAGAAGACGTAGTTGAAGGCGAAGTTGTGGACGATAAAAAAGACGAAAAATAGACATATTAAAAACAGAGTTTATCGGTCAAAGTTTAATAGGTTAGAAAAGCCAAGAACTCAAAATTCAAATCGCAAAAAGAGCCTCGAAAAACTTCGGGGCTTTTTGTTATCAAAAAATAACTTGCATTTTTTGTCAACCTACTGTATAAAAACACCTCTTCAAAAATTATTACTACTAAGCCAAATTATATGAACAGACCGTCGAGAGAATCAGAATTCAACCCAATTCACGAAGACCCAAGAGGCGTACAAATTCCAGGTATAAGAGAATCATTTGATTCAATGGAAAAAACACCAGAATCAACATTTCTATCTTCAACTGCACACCTACCAAAACACTTAGAAGTAGCAGTGTTGGACAAAAGATTAACTGTAGCCGCAGCAGAAAGCTACCTCTCAAAACCAGAAAGAGTAGTAGCAAAACCAACAACATTCGAAGAACTCCCAAGACATCTGCAAATGGTCATCGAATCAGGCAGACACGATATGACGACAGTCATGAAATGGATAGGAGCTTAAAAGTAAAGACTACGAAGATTTACCAAAAGACTTCACTCTCTAATATTCCTTCTCAAACACAAAATTTTCCGCTAACATTCGTCCAGCAAAAGCAAATTTAACTTTTCATAATATGTTGGACTTAAAATTTATCGTAGAAAATGCGAAAGAGGTACAGGAAAATGCGGACAAGAAAAACTTTAAAGTAGACGTTTCGAAAGTTGTTGGGTTGGACATAAAACGCCGTGAACTTTTGACAAAAATGGAAGAGACGCGCGCAGCTCAAAAAAAGCTAGGAAAAGACCAAATCGACGAAGCTAAAAAATTAAAAGCAGAGGTACAAACTCTCGAACCAGAGGTTGAAAAAGTCACGAAAGAATTAATGACATTAGCTGCTCAAATTCCAAACATGTTGCTTTTCTCTACTCCGGCCGGAAAAGACGCGTCAGAGAATGTCGTAGTGCGAAAAGTTGGAGAACCTCGTAAATTTGATTTCACACCTTTAGATCACACCGAACTCGGCAAATCACTCGATATCCTAGAACTCGAAAAAGCCGCAGATATGTCAGGGGCAAGATTTTACTACCTCAAAAACGAAGGTGCATTACTCGAATTCGCACTCATACAATTCGTAATTTCAAAACTCGTAAGCAAAGGATTCTCCCCTGTCATTCCGCCGGTTCTAGTAAAAGAAAACGCAATGTATGCAACAGGATTTTTCCCAGCTGATAAGAACGAAATATACAGCGTAAATCCAGGCGAAGACGAACTCTTCTTAGTCGGCACCGCCGAAGTTCCACTCACGATGCTTCACGCAAACGAAGTAGTAAATATCGTCGACAAACCACTTAGATACTGTGGATTCTCCACATGCTTCCGCCGCGAAGCAGGCTCATACGGCAAAGACACAAAAGGTATCATCCGCGTCCACCAATTCGACAAAGTTGAAATGTTCTCATTCTGCGATCCTAAAACTTCTGAAAAAGAACACGAGTTCTTAGTAAGCATTGAAGAAGAGATCGTTCAAGAATTAGGATTCGCATACCAAGTTGTAAACATCTGCTCAGGTGATTTAGGCGCTCCGGCAGCCAAGAAATACGACATCGAAGCATGGATCCCAACACAAGAGTGCTATCGCGAAATCACGAGTTGCTCTAACTGCACGACGTACCAAGCACGACGTGCCGGAATCAAATATCCGATCGTAGAAGGCTCAAACACAGGCAAAAAAGAATTCATTCACACATTAAATGGAACCGCATGTGCAATGCCGAGAATGATCGTTTCGATACTTGAAAACAATCAAAATCCAGATGGATCGGTCACAATCCCAGACGTACTAAGACCATACATGGGAGGCAAGGACAAAATCGTGCCGAAATAATCCACGATTACGCTGTTTTTTTCCTTAAATGAACTCGTAAAGAATTTTCCGCATAAGCCATAGGCTCATCAAGAGCATTCAACGCCTGCATTTCAGCGTATTTTTGTTGTATAAAAACATAATAATCATTTCCAATACACAAATCTTCAGCTCCACCTAAAATCATTTTTACATTAATAGCGTCATAATAAGAAACAGGCTCGTAGCCGTTTTGTATAAACCATCTCAAAACATCGACCTGTCCAACATCAACATCAACATATTCGCCTTCTCCGGTATTCTTAAAATTTTCATTACACAAAGCCTCACAACCTTTTAGCATCATATCTCCAACCCCATAATTTCTAAACTGAGGAAGCACTTCCCTGTGAGGAATGTCAAACCGACCATCAGTGTCTCTCACGATAAATTCAGCAACAATTCCATGCATAACATGACTCAAAATCATTCTATACATAGTGACAAGATCTCCAGCAGGATATCGTAAATCATTTATGGTTTTTCCCTGAGATAAAGAAAACTCTCCTTCATCAAAATAATCAACACTTGTAGTAGATCCATCTTCAGGATACATTTTTTTAGGAAATTCTCCTTTAGACAAATCTCTTACTTTATCAACATTAAAATCCAACGAATCACGAACCCATCTCCTGATCGCATCACAAACAGCTTCGCAATCTTTTTCATCAACAAATCTAAAAGAAGAATCCGTCAAACGAACTTCGCTAGTTGGAGCCATATACACCCTATTTTCATATCTACCAATTATTTCTTGCAAACTATCTTTCAATTTCATTGTACAGAGATTAAATATTTAAAAAGGGAAGTATTATAAAACATACGCAATAATTTGCAATACTTTTCAAACAACACCACAAATAAAGTTTGACTTCTAGAAAAAACCTAATAGAATACACGCGCGCCAATATATATTGATGAGTTGTGACCTTTGGCACACCACCTTAAATAGACTCATTAATATTTTCAATATGGCAAAAGCTAAAAAAGTTAATAAACCTTCCGCAAAGAAAGAGGTAGTTAAAAGCGTGAAGGCAGTTTCTAAAATGTCAAAAAAAGAGGTTAAACAAGCGGCAAAAGCCGTTAAAAAAATAACGACAAAGACGAGCGAGAAAAAAGTAAAAGCCACTATCAAAGCACCAACAAAGCCAGTAAAAACAGCAAAAGTCGAAAAAAAAGAGACTAAAAAAAGTTCAAAAGCCGAGACTGGAACACAGGAAACCGAGAAAAGAAAACACGGCGAACATTACATAAAACTTTCTCAAATTGAGCTTTCAAAAGACCCAATCGTAATCAAGTCAGAACGCAAATATTTTTCAGATCAATTCGACAAGAATATACACATGCCGAACTTGATCGAAATGCAAACCGATTCATACAAATGGTTTTTGGAAGAAGGCGTAAGAGAATTACTCGATGAAATCAGCCCAATACAAGATTTTTCAAACAAAAAATTAGAGCTTACATTCTTGGATCACGAACTAGGTGAAATTAAATACGACGCAGAAACAGCAAAAGCTAAAAACATTACATACGAAGCTCCATTAAAAGTTCACGTTCAATTGGTAAACAAAGAGACGGGTGAAATCAAAGAGCAGGATGTATTCCTAGGTTCAATTCCATTAATGACAAACCGCGGCACATTCATCATAAACGGTATCGAAAGAGTCGTAGTCAGTCAGCTCGTCAGAAGTCCTGGAGTCTTCTTCTCGGAAAACTCACAGGCTCCAAAAATGCACAACGCAAAAATTATTCCAAAACGCGGTGCATGGTTAGAAGTAGAAACTGACAAAAAAGGAATCATCACAGTGAAGATTGATCGCAAACGCAAAATTCACATCACTTCCCTACTTCGTGTGATGGGATACGAAAAAGATGCAGACATCATCAATCTTTTCAAAAACGAAATAAAAGATATTGAACACGATTACATATTGTGGACATTGGAAAAAGATCCTGCAAAAACAATCGATGAAGCATACCAAAATATATATAGAAAAATTCGCCCCGGAGATTTGGCTACACCGGAAAACGCAAAAAGCCTTATCCAATCAATGTTCTTCGATTACAAGAAATACGACATGGGACCAGTTGCGAGATACAAATTAAATAAGAGATTTGGATTGGATGTCCCAAACAAAAAGAAATTCCACACATTCCAAGTGGACGATTTGGTTTTGATTTTGAAACACTTGATTAAATTGAATAACGGAGAAGGAACTCCGGATGACATCGATCACTTATCAAACAGACGCATCAGGGCAGTCGGTGAATTGGTTCAAAATAAATTCAGAGTCGGTTTACTCCGAACTGAGAGAATTGCAAAAGACAGAATGACTGTTCTAGATCTAGAAACCGTCACTCCAACTCAATTGATCAACTCTCGTCCTATAACGGCGGCGCTTCGCGAATTTTTCGCGGGATCACAGTTGTCGCAATTCATGGACCAGACGAACCCACTCGCGGAGCTCGAACACAAGCGCCGCCTTTCAGCTATGGGTCCAGGAGGACTTTCAAGAGAACGTGCATCATTTGATGTTCGTGACGTACATGAATCTCACTACGGTAGAATCTGTCCTATCTCCACTCCGGAAGGACCAAATATCGGTCTTGTCACTCACTTGGCTTCATACGCAAGAATCAATAAATATGGATTTATCGAAACACCATTCAGAACAGTCTCTCAAACTGTTAAAAACGACGGCAAATCACCTATCGGACACATTTCAAGAGAAGAAGT
>DAONBD010000042.1:0-5359 GCA_035401345.1 Candidatus Altimarinota bacterium | reverse complement strand
CGATATTATGCTGTTTATTATAAAAAATCAATAATTTTTAACTTTTTACCCTCTGACTTTCAAAAATTTTCTTTTTCCTATTTGTAGCAAAGTCTCTTCTGAAATATCTATTTCTAAATCAACCGAGGTTGTCTTTTCTTGATTTACCTTGACTCCTCCTTGTTCGATCATGCGTCTAGCTTCACTTTTACTGGCGACCATGCCGGTTTCCGCGAGGAGGTCGACGAGTTTCCATTTGGTAGCTTTTAATTTTCTCTCTTCGATCACATCCGGAAGCTCTTTCTTTTGGAACATATTGATAAATTCAGACTCGGCTTCGTCGGCTGATTTTGCCGAATGGAAGAACTTGACCAATTCTTTTGCTAGTCTGACTTTTAGATTTCGCGGATTTTCGCCTGCTTTTAGATCTTTTGCAATCTGTTTCAATGCATCATCTGAAACGTCTGTCGCTAGTTCGAAATATTTTATTATCATGTTGTCCGGAATAGACATTGTCTTGCCGAAAATTTCGGTTGGAGATTCATTAAATCCAATGTAGTTACCAAGTGATTTACTCATTTTTTCTACTCCATCAAGGCCTTCGAGTATTGGACATGTAATTACGTCTTGAATTGTTTTGCAATCGAATGCTTTTTGTAAATCGCGACCAACTAGCATATTGAATGTTTGATCGGTTCCGCCGAGTTCGACATCCGCGTCCAAAGCCACAGAATCGTATCCCTGCATTAACGGATACAAAAATTCAGTGACGGCTATTTCCTGCGCGTTCTTCATTCTGTTTTTGAAATCCTCTCTTTGAAGCATTTGGTTCACTGTTTTTTTTGCAGTGAGTTCTAGGATATCAACCATATTCATCTTGCCGAACCATTCGGAGTTGTACCTGATCTCGAGTTTTTTTAGGTCGAGAATTTTGGATGCTTGTTCAATGTAGTGTTCCATGTTTTTCTTCACTTCAGCTTCTGTTTGCATTTTTCTGGATTCGGATTTGCCGGTGGGGTCGCCGATGCGAGCTGTGTAGTCACCGATGAGCAGGATGGCTTGGTCTCCCCTGTCCTGAAATTGACGAAGTTTTCGTAAGACTACTCCGTGTCCAATGTGTAAATCTGATCCGGTGGGGTCAATTCCAAGTTTTACTCTTAATTTTTTTCCCGAATTCAGTTTCTTCTCCAACTCACTTTTTACAATTACCTCCGCAACTCCGCGTTCCAAAATAGTTTTATTATCGATTTTCATAAAATTTATTTTTAATTTTCTTTAAATTAAAGGTTTTAAAACAGGTTAAATATAGTCAAAACAGCTTTTAATTACCATTTAAAACGTTTAAAAAGCTTGACAAACGCAGAAATCCGTCTATAATCTTGAGTTCCTTCCATGGATTAGAATAAACATGTGAAATTAACTACCAATTAAGAAAGAAGGAATTGATGCTCAAAGATACTCTCTGTCAAATTGGACTGACCCCAAATGAGGCTAAAATCTACTTAACGCTTGTGGAGATAGGGCCTCAGCCGGCGAATATAATCGCCAAAAAGACGAATTTGAAAAGGCCAACCGTCTATCCAATATTGAAAAATTTACAAAAGAAGAGCTTGATAGGCTCTTTTTTAAAAAGTGGGATTATTTATTTTGAAGTGAATGATTTGAAGAATCTTGTTTGTTATGTTGATCGCAAAAAACGGCTTCTGGAACATCATCGTGACTATGTGATCGATATAATTCCAAAAATGGAAATGTTAAAAAAAAGTTGTATCGTTCAGCCAAAAGTTCACTATTTCGAAGGGATGGAGGGGGTTGAAATGGTAAGTAATGACAGCTTGAATTCCAAAGGCCCTATTTTGTGTATAGCATCTGTCGAAAAATGGCTGCGGTCGGACATAAAAGATAGTTTACAAGACTATATTCATTCAAGAATTTTTATTAATAAAATCAAATTAAAAGGGTTGGTAAAAGATACTGAGGAAACGAGGTGTTTTTTAAAAAATGCTTATCGTGGCGATATATTTTATTCTGATGTAATGTACGTAAAGGGAAATGATCAGCTTTTTGACAACGACGTTAATATCTACGATAACAAGGTTGCTGTCGTATCGCTTGAAAAAGGTTTCGAGTTTGGGGTATTAATAGAGAGCGAAGAGTTTGCGAAAACCCAGAGAAGTATTTTTGATCTGGCATGGAAGGGCGCGATGATTCATAACCAAGAATATGAAAATAATTGTAAAAAAGGATTTTGATAAATTTAGGTTGGATAAATTTCTACTTGCTTCGATGCCTGATAGGACGAGGGCTTTTTTGCAAAAGTTGATTAGGGAGGGAAATGTGAAAGTTTTGAATGCTGGTGAAGTTGCGGTTGCGAATAAGGCTGGGACGGTTTTGAGGGCTGGGACGGTCGTCGAGGTGAACGTGCCTGAGGCGAAAGTGATAGAAGCCAAGGCTCAAGACATTGAATTAAAAATTTTATTTGAGGACTCAGAAATAATCGTGATAGATAAGCCGGCAAAGATGGTCGTGCATCCATCCGATACAGGTGGGCATACAGAAGGTACGATCGTTAATGCGCTCTTGCATCACTGTGGAAAGGGTTTGACCGGTATATCCGGTGAACTCCGCCCTGGGATCGTTCATAGACTCGATAAAGACACTTCCGGAGTGTTGATCGTAGCAAAGACTGACGAGGCGATGCAGTCTCTTATGAAACAATTCAGTGAAAGGAAGGTCGAGAAGAAATATATTGTTTTGGTTCGCGGGGAGGTAGTCCCGACCAAAGCCGTGATTGATTCCCCTATCGGGCGAAGTTTGCGTGACAGAAAGAAGATGTCTATTCAGGATCGTGGACGAAATGCAATTACCGAGTATGAAGTTTCGAAAATATTTAAAATGGGAAGTGGAAATTTGATGGAATATTATTCACTTTTGGATGTGAATTTGAAAACAGGACGAACTCATCAGATTCGCGTACATATGACCGCTATCGGACATCCTGTGGTGGGCGATATTGTTTACGGTGATCCAAAAGTTAACAAGAAATTCCAAGAAAAGTTTGGTCTGTGCAGGCAATTTCTACATGCGGCAAAATTGACAATCACTCATCCTAAGACTGGTAAAAAAATATCTTTCGAAAGTAAACTCCCGAAAGACATTAAATTTGTAGTGGATAGTCTAGACTGAGGCGTGCGCCTAAGTTTCACGGCCAAACTAACATTTTAAGCTTTTATCTCAGTTATTTCGACTACTGTGAGGTCTTGTCTGTGACCTTGTTTTCTCTGATATCTCTTCTTTGACTCTTTTTTGATGACTATGATCTTTTCAGCTCTTGTTTGGTTGAGAACTTTGCCTTTTACTGTGGCGCCTTCTACTAATGGTTTTCCAATTTTTGTAGTTTTGCCATCAGATACCAAAAGAACTTCTTGAAATGTGACATCTGCACCGTCAGCGCCGTCAATTTTTTCGAATTCAAGTTTGTCTCCTTTAGCTACTTTGTACTGTTTTCCTCCTGTTTCGATTATTGCGAACATATTAAATAAGATTAATTTTGCTAGTGTAATTTACGGAAAAGGCCTCCAAAGGTCAAGGTGATTTTTTGATTATCTCGTCTATGACTTCCTCTATTGCTTTATCTATTAAAACTTTTTCTTCATTACCGAAGTCTGAAAGGACAAAGCTCGAGGTGTCCTGCTGTTCTGAGGCGAGTGTTCCACGAGATTCGATCCCTATGCGAATTCTTTTGAATTCTTCCGAGCCTAGGAGTTGAATAATTGATTTCATTCCGTTGTGGGTGCCTGCGGAGCCTTTAGAGCGAATGCGGATCGTGCCGGTTGGTAGGTCGAGGTCATCGTAGATCACGGTCAAGTCTTGGAGATCGGCTTTGTAGAAATTTAGAATTTTAACGATCGCTTCTCCCGAAAGATTCATAAAAGTCATAGGTTTCACCAGAAGAGTTTTTTCCCCTTTTGTGACTGTCTCCGAAATCATTGCCTTGAATTTCGATTCTTCTTTCCAGTCTGTTGCCTCGAGTTTCTCTTGTAACGCATCGAGCGCCATAAAACCCGTATTGTGACGGTTGTTCTGATATTTTGAGCCTGGATTTCCGAGTCCTACTATTATTTTCATATTGTATGCGAAATTTACAGAAATTTTGGTGACAACTACTCTCTGTAAGGAATGCGTTTTCCAGCTATTTCAATCTGATCATCGTGTGTCGCGCCGAGTCGTTTCACGGCCTTGAGTATACCCATTTTGCTCAAGAAATGATAGATACGCTCGAGTCCTTCCAGATTGTCAATATTAGTCATATTTAACAGTTGCTCTATACGTTTTCCAGATACAAAGAACACCTTGTTTTTCTTCGTTTTTTTGACTTTTACGATTTTGAATTTTACCAATTCTTCGTGAGGTTTGAGTATCGGCACTTCCAAGCTCACTTTTTCTTTTTGCTTCGTTACTTTTTTGGATTCTTTTAATTTGTAACTTCTGATTTGTTTTAGTGCTTCGAATAACAGTTCTTTTAATCCTTCTCCTGTTACCGCGGAGATTCTGTAGACTTTGAGTGTTTTCTTTTTGAGGCGTTTTTTTAATTCATCTTCAATTTTTTCGAGATCTTTTTCTGAAACTGAGTCTATTTTGTTTATCGAAATTATCAGCGGTTTTTTGACTAATTTTTTATCGAAAAGTTCTAGTTCTTTTTGAATTTTGAAGAAATTACCAATCGGATCCTCACGAAGTGGGTCGATCATGTGAAGAAGTACCGAGGTACGAGATACATGTTTGAGGAATTGAATACCAAGACCTTTGCCTGCGTGAGCGCCTTCGATCAATCCCGGAATATCTGCTACTACAAACGCATCTGAATGCGCTCCGCCAAATCTTGTCATATTCACTACGCCTAGGTTCGGAATCAAAGTCGTGAATTCGTATGCCGCTATCTTGGGCCTTGCGTTACTCACGACCGAGATGAGAGTCGATTTACCAACAGACGGCATTCCGACAAGGCCGAGATCAGCTACGAGTTTGAGTTCGAGTGTGATTATTTTTTCTTCACCAGGTTCTCCGCTTTCTGCGAATGTTGGGGCTTGATGGATCGAGGATACGAAATGTTGGTTTCCGAGGCCCCCTTTTCCGCCTTTTGCGATTATGAATTCTTGACCGTGCTTGTTTAGATCTACGATTATCTTCTCTTTACTTTCATCCCAAATGACTGTTCCTACCGGCACTTTTAAATAAAGGTCTTGTCCGTATTTTCCGGCCATATTTTTTTTACTGCCATTTTCTCCATGGCTGGCTTTGTATAGTTTTTTTGAATTTATATCTGAGAGAGTGTTTATGTTTTCGTTTGCGATTAATATTACGCTTCCGCCTCTTCCTC
>DAONBD010000041.1:1846-5649 GCA_035401345.1 Candidatus Altimarinota bacterium | reverse complement strand
CAAGAACTGCGTCCGTAGCTTTTGATATCCTTATTTCTACTTTGTCCACTACTTGTTCTATTTGAGGATGTTTATCTAGGTAGTTTTGAAGTGTTTCTAAGTCCATATTACTTATTTGAAATTATTTAATGGGGGGAATTTTAACTCATTCGTAGGTGTTGTCAAACTGGCTATTAATTTTTCTTGACTAAGTTTTTTAGCACTCTATAATACGGGGTGCTAATTTTTCTTATAAATTAACCTTAAATGAATATGGCAAAAATCGTTCCAACATCCGATCACGTGATCGTCGAGGCTAAAATCGAAGAAACAACTTCGGCCTCAGGAATTATTATTCCGGATACTGCAAATAAAGAGAGACCTCAGAAAGGAATTGTTTTGGCTGTAGGTCCCGGCAAGATGATGGACGGAGGACAGATGCTTCCAATGGAGGTAAAAGCGGGCGACAAGGTTTTATTTACTAAATACGGCCCAACTGAAGTGAAAGTCGATGGTAAAGAACTTTTGGTTCTGAATATGTCAGATATTTTGGCGAGGATTGAAGGGTAGTTTTTTGAGCTTTATTTGCGCAAAAACATTCAATCAAAATTTAACAAAAATTTAAACTTATAACTAACAATTTACGAACTATGGCAAAAAAAATTATTTTCGGGGATGAAGCCCGCACAAAATTATTCAAAGGAGTTCAGGTTTTGTCTCACGCTGTAAAGGTAACACTTGGACCTAAGGGTCGAAATGTCGTTTATGACAAGAAATACGGAGGACCTGCGATCACTAATGATGGTGTGACGATCGCAAAAGAAATTGATCTTCCAGATCCAGAGGAAAATATGGGAGCTCAACTCGTGAAAGAAGTTGCAACGAAGACAAATGACACAGCCGGCGATGGTACCACGACTGCGACTGTTCTCGCTGAGGCGATGATTGGCGAAGGCTTGAAACACCTCACTGATGGTGCAAATGCAATGCACATGAAAAAAGGAATCGAAAAAGCTGTGAAGGCGGTCGAAAAAGAACTTGAGGAAATGGCGATTCAAGTCGGTGATAGCAAGGAAAAAATTGCACAGGTTGCGACGATTTCCGCTCAAGACGATGAAGTCGGTGGACTTATCGCCGATGTGATGGATTTGGTCGGAAACGACGGAGTTATTACTGTGGAGGAATCTCAAACAATGGGAATCGAAAAAGAAGTTGTAGAAGGAATGCAGTTTGATAATGGTTATATTTCTCCATACTTCGTCACGGATCCATCTCGTATGGAAGCTGTCTATGAAGATGTGAAAATCCTCATAACCGACAAAAAAGTTTCTTCTGTTCAAGATCTTCTTCCTGTTCTTGAGAAGGTTGCGCAGGGTGGTAGCAAACAACTCGTTATTATCGCCGAGGATGTGGATGGCGAGGCGCTTGCAACTTTGGTTTTGAATAAACTCCGAGGAGTTTTCAATATACTTGCTGTGAAGGCGCCGGCTTTCGGTGAACGCAGAAAAGAGATGTTGAAAGACATTGCAATTCTTACAGGAGGGACTGTAATCAGTGAGGAAATTGGTTTGAAATTGGAAAATGCTGAATTGGCTCATTTGGGTGAGGCTCGAAGACTTGTTGCTGACAAAGACAAAACCGTGATCGTCGGTGGAAAAGGAGACAAACATCAGATTGAGGATCGTGTAGATGAGTTAAAGGTTTTGTTGTCGAAAACTTCATCAGATTTCGATAGAGAAAAATTGCAGGAGAGATTGGCGAAATTGGCCGGAGGTGTCGGCGTGATAAAAGTCGGTGCGGCTACCGAGTTGGAATTGAAAGAAAAAAAGTTGCGTATTGAGGACGCATTGAATGCTACGAAGGCTGCGATCGAAGAAGGAATAGTCGCCGGAGGTGGTGTTGCTTTGGTGAGAGCTATTAATGCTCTCGATGGATTGAAAGGGGATAGAGATGAGATGACAGGAGTTGAAATTGTTAAAAATGCTTTGCAGGTTCCATTGATGCAAATTGCTATTAATGCCGGTAAAGATCCAAAAGAGGTTTTGGAAAAAGTTAAAAAGGAAAAAGGAAATGTCGGATATGATGCGGCGAAGGATGAATACACAGATCTTGTCAAAGCCGGGATAGTAGATCCAAAAATGGTGACTCGCAGTGCTCTCAAGAATGCGGCTTCTGTCGCGGCTTTGTTTCTCACTATGGGTGGTGCTATTTCTGATATTCCAGAGAAAAAAGATTGTTGCGGTGGAGGAGCCGGGGCTATGGGAGGAATGCCTGGTATGGGAATGGATATGTAGAAATTTTATGAATAAACGAAGTCCGGGATCTAGCTGTAATTTGCAGCTTTAAGTCTCGGACTTTTTGAATTTCCGATTTATGTTTCGGATGGTTTCTTTTATTTTGAATTTTTACTGAATTGTGATAGATTTTCCTTGATATGAAAGATCAAGATGATTCAATTATAGATTTGAATAAACTTTCCGGAGATGACTCGAAGGATGATGGTTTTGAAATAGATCATCTTGAGAAAAATGATAATGATGGGGAGGTTGCTTTTGATGAGGATGTTGTAGGGCGTGTGGAAAAAATTTCTTCTTATGAATTCTCGGATATTGATTCTGCTATTGATGATTTCGCTCCTATAAGTGATAAACTTGGTAAAAAAAGCGGAATAGAAGCTGTAGGGGAGCAGTCTCAAGTTGCTGACAAAGTTCGTATTAAATTTGATAAATTTGTTACGCTTGTCGCGACTCATACTTATGAAGATATTTTGAGAAAAAATGCTGATGAAGATGTGATAGTTTCCACCAACTTGCTTACAGATTTGGCTAATGCTCATGAAGAGGAAACCGGGGGAAAAAAACTTCCTATTCTTTTTGCGGCCGGGATTGTTCTTGGGATTTTAATCGCTTGGTTAATTTTTAGATAAATATGATCAAATACAAAAGGATTCTGCTGAAAATGTCCGGAGAAGTTTTGAAAGGATCTTTGAATGGCGGAGTGGATTTCGAAACCGCTTTGCGTTTTGCTGAAAGAATTAAAAAATTAAAAAAACTTGGAGTCGAAATCGGGATAGTGATTGGAGGTGGAAATATCTGGAGATATCGTGATTTTGCTGCGAACGGAAGTAATACGCAGGATATATCGACCGATAAAGTTGTAAAAATTTCGAAATCGAAATTTGTAAGTACAAAAGCAAAAGAGATCGATCGAATTACTTCCGACACTCTCGGGATGATGGCGACGAATATGAATGCGATGGCTTTTGAGTCTGTTTTAAAAATGGTTGGGTTGAAAGCCAAGGCTTTGACTGCCTTTCCCGTAAAAGGCGTTGAAACTTATTCAATTGCGAAGGGAAAGACTTTCTTGAAAAAAGGATATGTCGTGGTTTTTGGAGGAGGGACTGGGCAGCCGCTTTATACTACAGATAGTGCTGCGGCGATAAGAGCTGCTGATATGAAGTGCGATGTTGTGATAAAGGCTACAAAAGTTGATGGGGTCTATGATAAAGATCCGACGAAATTTAAAACAGCCAAGAAATTTGAAACATTAAAATACGATGATGTTGTAAAAAAGAAACTTTCGGTGATGGATTTAACTTGTGCGAAGATTTTGAAAAAGGCTAAAATTCCTATGCTAGTTTTTAATTTAAATAAAGAAGGATTGATAGAAAAGGCTGTTAGAGGCGAAAAAATTGGAACATTGATAAATTAGTTTACAGCTTCACATTAAAAAATAATTTTTAACAAAAAATATAATGGTTAACGAAACGATGGCAAAGACGAAAGAAAATTTCCAAAAAACATTTCTTCACTTACAAGAAGAAT
>DAONBD010000041.1:0-1746 GCA_035401345.1 Candidatus Altimarinota bacterium | reverse complement strand
ATGGCAAAGACGAAAGAAAATTTCCAAAAAACATTTCTTCACTTACAAGAAGAATACAAAAAATTACAAATTGGCAGAGCTTCGACCGCTCTGGTCGAAGGTTTGATGGTTGATATGTACGGCGTACTCCAACCAATGAAAGCGATTGCGAATATATCTGTTCCGGATGCCAAGACTTTGTCTATTCAACCTTGGGATAGAAATGCTCTAGTGGCGATCGAAAAATCCATCTCAAATAGCGGATTGGGACTGAATCCGGTAAATAACGGATTGGCGGTTATTTTGAATATGCCTCCATTAACAGAAGAAAGACGTGCTGAAGTTGTAAAAAGAGCTAAGGCGTTAGCTGAGGAAGCAAGAATTGGAATTCGTACAGAAAGACAGGAGGCTCAAGGCGCTTTCAAAAGAATGAAAGAAGATAAAACAATTACTGAGGATGAGTTTTTTGGCGCTGAGGATAATCTCCAAAAAGAAGTCGATAGTATGAATAAACAAATCGAAGAGCTTGCGAAAGCAAAAGAGAAAGACATAATGACGATCTAAATTTGTCCGAGCTTTGAGTCATTGCTCGGATATTATATGTCGGGCAAATGAAGCCTGTACTTAATCTCGGATTTAACCCCATCCCAATGAATATTCTTTTTACAATAGGAGCTTTTGTGGTCGTTTTTTCGATACTTGTTTTGGTGCATGAATTTGGACACTTTATCGCTGCGAAAAGATCCGGTATCAAAGTGGAAGAATTTGGAATCGGATTTCCGCCAAGGATTTGGAAGAAAAAAAAAGGAGATACTCTTTATAGTATAGGGGCTATTCCTTTTGGTGGATTTGTACGGCTTTTTGGTATGGAGAGTAGCAAAGGAGTGAGTAAAAAGAATGTATTGAAGAGTTTTTCACATAGGAATATGAGAACCCGCGCGAAGGTTATGGTTGCAGGTGTTTTTATGAATTTTTTGCTTGCTTGGGTTTTAATTTCTTTCGGTTTTATGTTTGGAATGGAACCGCTTTTGACCGCTGATGATGTTTTGCTGGCTGTTAATAGTGGGGTGATAAAATTGAAAGAAGGTCCGGTTATTAAGGTTGTTGCTGGTGGGGGAATGGCTGAAGGGTTTGGGTTTCAAATGGGGGATACGATTGTTTCTGTGAACAATAAAGAAGTTTCCGATCCGAGTGATGTAGCTGACTTGTTGGCTAATCCGATTGGGCGCTATGAAGTGGCGCGCGGAGGTGAAATTTTGAATTATGAAGTTACCGAGCAAAATGTTATTGATTATAAGGAGGTTGCCTCATTAAATGGTAAGAAAATTTTGGATGAAAATATTTTGGGGCTTGGATTTTATAATCTTTTTAGTTTTCCCAGAGTACGTATTTATGAAATAGACAAAGAATCTCCTTTTTACAAAGCCGGACTCAGAGCCGGAGACGTGATAGTATCTGTGAATGATCAGCAGGTTTATTCAGTTAATGATTATTTAAAATTAACAGATGGGATCAATCAGGCTGTATTTACGGTGTATAGAGATGGAAATAGACAGGATTTAATAATTCCTGTGGATGCGCGCAAGCAAGTCATAGTTACGGGTGTTGTAAAAGGTAAATCCGCTGAAAAAGCCGGACTAATTGATAGAGATATAATAGTCTCCGTAAACGGGAAAAAGTTTAATAACCCAGAGGATTTAGTCAAATTCATAACTGAAAATGATAGGCAGGCGTTGTTGTTTGCTATTAATAGAGATGGTACTGAAA
>DAONBD010000040.1:0-5785 GCA_035401345.1 Candidatus Altimarinota bacterium | reverse complement strand
AATTCGCAATTTCGTCAGGGGTTTTTAAAGATGTTTTTCCTTTGCCTCCGCAGATAAAAATACCGAGGTCACGTTCCATGCCGCGGATTGCTTCCTTGAGCGCGGCGGTGAGGATGGTGGTGAGGCCGGACGCATTCCAATCGAATGCGAGGACCGTGCCCAAACTCTGAAACCAGACCGGATCCGCTATGCGACGCACGAACTCGTCCGGCCCATATTCCGCGACGAGAACTTGGACCAAACTACGACTTAGTTTCACCATTCTTTCGAAGAGCCATGGTGGGCATTTGCCGTAGTCGAGCGTAAATGTAGCTATTCCGCGATGTTGCATAGTGTGGCCCGGGGTAGGATTTTCCACAGGTTAGAATTTTCTAGCCCGGGATAGAAATTAAAAGAGGCCCTAATTATAGGACCTCTTTTGGGATTGTGTACTAAATGCGATTGCGCTGTGAATAAAATTTGCGCAAACTCTTATTCTGCGCATACCCTTATTCTTTATTTCAATTTATATGTCAGTGTAACCGTCAATGCGACTTCTTTTTGACCCGGTTCAATTACAGGGGCAGCACTCTCACTCATACCTCCTCCTTCAGCCATATACATACCACCTTTTCCATAATAATCGTATGGAGAAGTCATGTATTCATAATATCCGACCATTTTACCAACTTTTAATCCTGATTGCTCAGCAATTGCTTTTGCCTTTTCTTTTGCTTTTTCTATAGCTATTGCGCGAGCTTCTGATTTTGCTTTTTCAAGATCATCGTTTGTGAAATTAACTCCACTTACAACATTTGCGCCAGCTTTTGTAGTAGCCGCCAAAATTTCACCAACTTTTGTAAAATCTCTGACTTTTACCAATACTGTCTGATCAAGTGTGTAACCATCTTGTACAGAGCCCTTGTCTTGCGTCCAGTTGTATTTTGGGTTGAGATAATAACCTGTTGTTTGAATGTCTTTTTTATCAATGTTGAATTTTGCAAGTTCAGTCATTACTGCATTCATCTTCTTTGTATTTTCTGCAATTGCTCCGTCAGAAGTTTTTGCTTCTGTGTTTACGCCAAGAGTAATCTCAGCCACATCAGGAAGGACATATGCTTTGCCTTCTGCATCAACTGAAATTTCGCGAGCGTAGTTGCCGTTTGCGTTCCTGTAGATCTCATACATTCTGAAAGACCAGAATCCCATGAGGCCAACTAGTAACACTATCAGCATGATAAAGACGCGCTGTGAGACGTCTAATTTTCCATCATGTGTCATTGTTATTGGGTTAAATTATTTTATTGTTTCGCAACTTATGTGCGTATTTTTTATTGTATTTCTCTGTACGTATTTGAGCAATAAATCTTACGCTTTTTGCATTGCAAAAGATTGGAAAAGTTATAGGAAATTGAATAGAAAAGCACGCGTTTACAGATTGGAGTGACAGTTTATTTTCTAGAAACCAAACATATAAAGGATTTCAAATATGCGCCCTCCGGAAAGTACATCGATAGTGGATGGTCTGCGGCCTGGGTGACGTGATCTAAAATCGTGAGCGTGACTTTTGATTGAATGGAAGCTTTTTTTAGAATAAGAAGAAGGTCGTCTTCCGTGAGATAGTGTGAACAGCTAGATGTGACAAAAATTCCGCCGTCTTTCGTCGCGCGGATGGCTGCGCGATTCAAGAAATGGTAAGCCTTCATGCCTTCTTCTTTGTCTTTGTTTGATTTAATTAAAGCTGGTGGATCGATTATAGTCATGTCGAATTCCGGTTTTGAATCAGGCGCTGAAAATTTTCCTAAAAACTGAAAAGCGTCTTCTTCTACGTTTGTATATTTTGTTTTCGGAATTTTGTTTAGTTTGGCGTTTTTTTCGGCTTGAGCTAGGGCTTCTGCTGATGAGTCGACGTTTGTTGTTTGAGAGGCTTTTGCTTTTAATGCATAAATAGAGGCTGCGCCTGAGTATGAAAATACGTTTAAGACATTTCTTTTGGCTGCGTACTTTGCGAGGCGTTGGCGAAGGTCTTTTTGATCTAGGAAAAATCCTGTTTTTTGGCCTTCAAGAAGGTCTGTTTCGAATGTAATACCGTTTTCTTGGAAGGGTACAACAGTGTTTGTGGAAGCGTATTTTTTCGAACTTGCTTCGGCTGATTTTGTTGCTGCTTTTTCGTAGAGAACTCCTTTGAATTCTTTTAATCCTTCTTCGTGGCGAGACTGAATATCGCTACGTTCGACGATAAGAGTCGGCTTAAAAACGACTTTAAGAGCTTCAATAATCTCTGCTTTGAGATTGTCTATACCTTCTGTTGAAATTTGAATAACAAGTGCATCACCATAGCGATCAACTATGAGTCCTGGGATGCCGTCCGATTCCCCAAAAATCAATCTATATGCTGTAGTGCCAGACTCTTCGTATCCTAGGAGTTTGCGTTTTTCTGCGGCCGCTTTGAATCTGTTTGTGAACCATTTTTTATCTATTGTTGCAGCGGTTTGCTCTGCCGGTGGAGTGAAATCGAGGATTCGTACCGCTATCATTGAATGATTTGAAAACGTACCAACTCCAAGCGTGTTGCCTGGAGCATCTTTCACTACTACTAATGATCCAGATTTTAGGTCTTTTGGCTTAGTATTCTCATCCAAAGCTCCGGAAAAAATCCATGGGTGGAGATATGAAACCGGAAGTTCTTTTCCTGGTTTGAGCTGTAGTTCTGGGTATGTTTTAACTGGTGACATTTTCGTATTGTTAATTTGGCTGGATCGGTTTAGCAGGGGGATTGTGGACTAAAGGGAGAGGGTTTGTAAAGGGGAAGGAAGAATTTCTGATCTTCGTGACCTTAAAGACTTGACTTCTATGTTTTTTATGCTAAAGTATTCGCCTTTAGTTAACTTAAATCAAAAATGAAGATAGATAGACAAGAACTGGAAGAACTGGTGTGGACGGAAGATGTGCGACCGGTTTACGACAAGTATTGGGCTAATAAGGATCCAAATGCCGATCCTGAGGCTGGATCTAATGCTGATTCCGATGATGAAGGTTATTTTGAAAAATTTTCCAGAGCTGTCGTGTCTCCGGAAATTTTTGCAGAATTTGGGTCGATCGGGAGACGTGTTGCAATTGGAAGTTTAGCTGAGTCGGACAAAATTAAAAGTGCTCATACCGTGTTATATACTTCCGGAGTTAATATTCAAAAAGGCAATTCAATGAGAGTTAATCCTTCTCAATTACTTGATTTTGGTGAGCTGATAGACGCTACCTCTCCTCATGACCCTGAAATAACAGATATACTAGAAACTGTTAACGCTCAAATACTTTTGGCGTCTACTTTATCTTTGTGGTTTGAAGATCTCAATAGTTACGAAGAAGGTCATGAACTTTTGAAAATGATTGAAGAAACTCACGGAGCAGAGGCTATTTTAAATCAAGCTGTATTTAATTCATGGATAACTTGTTGCATAGCTGAGGGTGGAGGATTAAAGCCGGGACGCGAATATCCAACAATTGAACAGTGCGTGGCTATTTTGAGAGAGATGCAAAAACGTGAAATTCCTATTGGGGCTAACACATATATGGCGCTTTTGTCTGTTTTAAAAGACGAAAAAATGCAAACTTTTAAAGCTGAATACGGTTTGGAATTTAATCTTTTTGATGCGGCTATAAACCCTGAATCGTTTGCCATTCTTTTTCAGGTTTGTTCTTCATTTGATGAATGTGTAATTCTTTATAAAAAAATGTGTATGGAGAAAATTGCTGTTTTGCAATCAGTGTTTATGAATTGGTTGAGGTGTTGTGAAACTGCCGAACAAGATACTGTTGTTTTTGACAGACTTTTAAATGGCTCGCGTGGAGAGATGCCTGAAATATTTTTGAAAGAATATTTGAAAACAACATTTGAAGATCCGGAAAGATTCGCTACTGCTGTTTATAATTTGTATAGGGTGAAATCTTTATCTAAAATTTTCACTTTTGAGACTTTTAGTTTCGTTGATTTTTCGCCTGAGAATGCTCTAAATGCCGCTCGTTGCATGGAAAAACATGCTCCAGATTTAAGAGAAACTTATAAGTTTTTTACTGCAAATCCGGGTGCTAAAAAATATTCCGGTACTGAATTTGGTGCTTTGATGAGGGTTTATGACTATTTATTGAGCGAAGCGAGAGATTTACCTGGAGTGGAATACGTGGAAGCAAAGGATTTGGAGAAAAATGCTACTTAGATTTCGCCTGCCTTAGATTTGGCTTTTTAGATCATACTCGGTCGCTCCTGTGATTTCGACTTTTTGGAATGTGTTTAATGGAAGCTTTTTTGGTGATTTTTTTGAGACTTTTATTATGATTTCACCGTCAATTTCCGGGGCGAAACGGTGAGAGCGAGCGATGTATATACCTTCGCCATTTTTGCCGGCGTTTGGATCGTATTTTTCTATCAATGCGGTGATTGTTTGGCCGATGAGTTTTTTATTGTTCGCGAGTGAAATTTTTTGTTGAAGAGCCATAGCTTTTTCTTTGCGGGATTTTTTTGTTGCAGATGAAATTTGGATATCCATGTCGTAGGCTTGCGTTCCTGGCTCGCGTGAGTATTCAAATACTCCGACGTGGTCAAAATTTATTGCTTTCATGAATGATAGCAGATGTTCAAAATTCTCGGTTTTCTCACCCGGGAAGCCTGTAATGAATGTGGTTCGGAGTGTGATACCGGGAACTTTTTTACGAATATTCTCAATGCGCTCGAGAACTTTTTTTGTATTACTAAAACGGTTCATTTTTTTTAAAATTTCATCGTCTCCATGCTGGAGCGGAATGTCTAAATAACGACAGATTTTTGGGTTTGAAGCCATGGTTTCCAAAAGTTCGTCCGTGATTCTTTCCGGATACACATAAAGAACTCGCACCCAAAAGTCACCCGGAATTTTCACTAATTTTTTGAGGAGAAGAGAAAGTGTAGTTTTTGCTTCACCCAAATCGCTTCCATAAGCCCCACAATCTTGAGCAACTAATACCAATTCTTTCACTCCGTCTTTTATCAACGACTTTGCTTCTGTAAGGATTTCATTCATCTGACGACTGCGAAATCGGCCTTTTAATTTCGGAATTAAGCAGTAGCTACAGCGATTATTACAGCCTTCCGCGATTTTTATATATGCATATGATTTTGGTGTGACGAGAGATTTGCCGAAAGTTTTGATGAATTTGAGAGGCTCTTTTGCGACCTCGTATGACTTCTTGTTTTTTGTAATTGAGTTTAGTATTTGCGGAAGTTTTTTGTAATTTACTTCCGTAGCTACAGCATAGATTTGTGGATATTTCTGCATATCCTCGCGAGTAAATGAGCCTGCCAGACAGCCCAAAATCACGACACGTTTTTTCGCAAATTCCTCTATATTTTCGTAAACTTCATTTCGAGCGGCTTTCAAAAATCCACACGTATTGATGAGGACTATGTCGGCGTTTTCAGGAGAAGAAAGTTCTAAATTTGGCAACTTTGAAATCAACAGCGAAAGAATGTTTTCCGTATCTGCTGTGTTTTTGGGACAGCCTAGAGAAACTATTCCTAAATTGAAAGTTTTTGTTCTCATTTTTTAAATGGTCGGGGTGCTGGGACTTGAACCCAGGGCCTCCTGGTCCCAAACCAGGCGCGATAGCCAACTTCGCCACACCCCGATAGTGCACAAATCAAGATTCGAAAATGCAGGACTTGTGCGAGCGTATTTTACACTGCAATTTCTTTTTGCCAAGTTTTTTTGTATATTTCTATTATGGAATACGAATATTCAAAGATTATAGGGTTACCGGTGTTCGAGGCCGACAC
>DAONBD010000039.1:0-5831 GCA_035401345.1 Candidatus Altimarinota bacterium | reverse complement strand
TTGAGTGCTTTCGCACTTTTTGAGCCGTAGCTCTTTAATTTTTATTTTATTAACTTTTAAGCTCGTCGTTTTCTAATTTTTAAGGGTCGAAATCGGGTTCTTTTTCTTGCCGCAACCTGTCGTAATCTGGAGATTCTGGAAGTAGGTTCGGCGATGGCATGCTATTTAATATTTAATCTTTATTATTTATTTTTGATTTTCATAAAATGATATAAAAATACCCAAAAATACGCAAGATGTATTTGTAGACATAAGACTAAACAGTGTTGCACCTAGCATGGTTTAATCTGAAATTGATTTAAAATTAATTTTAATTTAAATCTAATCTAAACTTAATCTTTTGACCCAAGCTTAATCTGAAAAGGTGGGGTGCAATATTTGAATTTAAAGCCTATAAAAATTCAAAAACTACAAAAATAAACAGGGTTTAAGAAGGAAAAATATAAAAGATAAGAGTTTTCACGACGCGCCAAAATAAACTTTATTAGAAATAAGAATTATAAATACGATTCGTATCGCTGTATCGATACAGCGATACAAGACAAAGGCGAGTGCTAAAAAAAACAAGTAACTAAAGTGAACACGATCTCCTAAGACAAGCCGAAAGTATCACGTTTAAGAATTTCGTGACGTGAGAGAAAAATAAAATTAAATCACAAAAAAATCGATCAAAATCGAGTTTTTATAGTGTTTTTTGAAAGTAATAAAACAAATGAAAGCAATAAAATTCTGACATAGTCTCAAACATAACCACAAATCGGTGACAAATAATAACGTCAAATAATGACGTCAAAGCATCGGTACAAATGAATCAAAATATGGAAGGAAACCAAACAATATGCTATAAACAAAGCATGCAAAATGCAAAACATTTCAAGATTGGGGTTCTAGCATCTACTAGAGGTACTGATCTGCAGGCTATTATAGATGAAATGAAAGCTGGGAATATGCCAAATATAGAGCTTGCATGTGTGATTTCGAACAAACGCGATGCTTATGCACTTGAGCGTGCAAAAGCACAGGGGTACAAAGCCATTTTTGTGAATCCGAAGGATCGCACGCGCGAGCAGTTCGATGCTCGCGTTGCAGAATTGCTTGAAAAATATGAAGTGGATCTGATCGTACTGGTAGGGTATATGCGTATACTTTCCGCAGATTTCGTTAAAAAATTCTCTCACAGAATTATAAATGTTCATCCGGCACTTATTCCAAAATTCTGCGGGCCGAGTTTCTTCGGTGCAAATGTTCACGAGGCGGTGCTCGCGGCGGGTGAAAAAGAAACTGGAATGACTATTCACTATGTGGATGAAGGGTGCGACACAGGCGAAATAATTCTTCAAAAAACATGTCCGGTTCTTCCAGAGGACACACCTGATTCATTAAAAGAAAGAGTTCAAACTTTAGAAAAAGAATGGTATCCAAAGGTCATAAAAATGCTTGCGGAAACACAAAAACCCCAAGCATGATTATTCAAATTAAAACTAAAGCGAACAAGTATCAATTCACTTAGTCGGGTAATTTTAAAATCCGGATTTGGATCGATCTATTTCATGCCTTTTTCGTACTCTTTTATCAATTTTTTTGCGTACATAATTCTCTGAATTCCACCTATGAAAACCATAATGGCAAGTAGGTACATCATTATCGAAAATGTATCTATAACTTCTCCGGCAATTTCAAAACTCGGGAAGACTAAATGCGCAAACATCGCAATAAGAAAAAATAATCTTCTTTGAAATTTTTCACCAATACCGGGCCAATCCACATCTTTCGCAGGAATTACCTGCGCAAGGCGTGGCTTCGCATAACTAAGCATCATACTTAAAATCATTACAAGGGCTCCTTCGATAGGGTACTGCCAAACGATCACAGCCAACATCACGATCACCTCCACGTATAGATCGATCATCCCCTCTACATACGCCCCAAACCTGGTAGTCCGCTGGAGAGTTCTAGCGTACGCCCCATCAATTCCATCCCACATCATCGCCAAAACGACAAAAGGCAACGCCCACCACAAACGATTTTCCAAAATAAAAAACGCACCAAACACAGCCCACGCGATTGCCAACCACGAAAAGAAATCAGGGCCAACCCCGATTCGTCCAAGAAATTTATAAACAGGATTCCCTTCAATATTTTTTTTCACGATAGGTCGAATTTTTTCTGTAACCATAGAAGCGCAGTTAAAAATTTACCTGCAATTCCGGATTTAACTACAATTCCAAACTTACACACACTTCAAATTTCACTTCAATGCACACAATTACAATCTCACCTCCACTTCCAAAAATATTTTATCGCACTATTTACATGATGCCAAAAAACTTTCCTTGTCAAAAGTTTCAAAATTGATCCACCACTTAAGCGTTTATGATTGTGAGTGACGGCAACTTCGGGATAATAAATAACCTTGCGTCCGGCTTTTCGTACAGTTCTGCAAAGGTCAAAATCTTCCATGAATAAGAAATACCTTTCATCAAATCCACCAATTTCGCGATACAAATCAGAAGGCAATAGGAGGCACGCACCCACCAGTAAATCGACTTCCTGAATTTCATTGTGATTGAAGTCTTGCATAGTGTATTTTTCGACACGTTTACTCAAACCGGGCAACAATCTAAGTGGAGTTCTTTTAATTACAAGGTCTCTGAATTTCATCAATCTTCGGCACGAATCCTGGACTTGTCCATCGGGATAAACAAGTTTTGGAGCCAAAATTCCGACATCGCGATGCGATTCAATATACGAAATCATTTTTCCCACACTGTCTTCATTTACAAAAATATCAGGGTTCATTATCAGGATGTATTCACCACGTGCATTCGCAGCTCCGAAATTATTCCCACCACCAAATCCCAAATTTTTCGGAGATTTTACAAGCTTCACCAGTCCTTCTTTTGCAGCTTGCTCCAAGTATCCGATACTCATTGGCTCGGTCGACGCGTTATCAACCGCTATGAATTCAAAAGGGAATTCAATCTTCGAATTATAAAAAGCTTCAACACACATTTTTGGAAAATATTTGCTGTTAAAATTTAGCATGATAACAGAGACTTTTGGCCTTGCATCAGCCTTTGAAGAGACATTATTTGAAAGCGTTTGCTGATTCATTAGCGAGATTTTTTTATAATTTTTTACGCATCAATTCGCGCATTTCTTCACTGAAAGTTCCTTTGTTTTCAGTGATTTTTAATTTCCAATCACCTTTCACAAAACTATTTTCAGGAATATCTTCGGCCACAACTATTCCGGCTCCTATGTACGTTCCACTGCCGATTTTTGTTCCGGGCATAAAGCTAGTATTCACGCCGACTCTGATATGATCTCCTGTAATAATTCCGAATTTATTTGTTTCGGTTGAAATTTTATTCTCTCCGTCACGGACTGAAATAATACCTTCATCAAGCCGTAAATTGCCGACAACAGTTCCGGCCCCGAATGAAATGTCACTACCAATAACACTATCACCGATATAGTTAGAATGAGTCCAAACATTATCTCCCAAATGACTTCGTGCGACCTCTGACGAAAATCCGATCACACACTTTTCTCCGACATTACTATCTCTCACAAGTGAGTTCATAGCGACGATAGTTCCACGGCCAATATAAGCCGGACCTTTGACGATCGCTCCGTCCATCAAAGTAGCTCCGTCATCGATTACGACCGCTCCGTCCACTATAGCATTTTTCGCAATGCGAGCATTATCAGCAACTTTCATATCTTTCCCATTCAAAGCTGTCTTTAACAAGAACTTGAATATATCGTGTGTGTGCCAAGGGTGTTTTAATGCTTGCCAGAAGCCGTTATATCCAATTGCTTTTATCTTCGCGCCGGATTGAATCATCGCATCGACAGCGACCTCATAAAGGTCATCTTTTTTACTTTCAGCTTCTTTTAACGCTTTGATTAATTTTTTAGAATCTTTGAAATAATGCACAACCAAATTCACTAAATCACTTGGCTCTTCACCGGGTTTCGGTTTCTCTACAATTCGCGTAACATTCCCATCGGTATCCAATTCCAAATACCCACCAGGAAAATAAGAATCAACTTTTTTTGCGAGCATAAATCCGTCCACTACATCTAGTTTGTCATCGCGCTTTCCACCGCGTGTCAAATTCCCGCCAGTTTTCTCATTCTCCGTAATTGCATTTTTCATCACTTCAAAAGCCTCACCATCAACAACGTCATTGCTACTGAAAACCAAAATTGGTTCACCCCCGATCAATTTCTCACACGCGAGAACAGCACCTCGCATCCCTTCATCAAGATTCTCCTGTTCGACGACATCTATCTGCATCGGCATATCGTTATCGAGAGCTTTCAATCGTTCAAGATTATGCTTTCCACCAACTAAAATAATTTCTTTAAAACCGGCCTTCCAAAGAAAATTCAACTGCCAAGAAATAAGCGGTTGTCCGACAAAATTTAAAAAATTTTTATCTTCAATCGGCTTCATCCTTTTACTTCTTCCTGCGGCCAAAACTATGACTTTCATTTCAAGTGAATTTATGGACTTTTAACGGGGGAAACTATACCATAAAGCCCATGAAAGGGAAAATTATAAACATTCCGAATTTAATTTCGTTTACAAGACTTATATTTCTCGTTCCATTGGCTGGATATTTTTTCTTGACGCATCAAAATTGGAGCGGACTTGTTGTGAGTGTGATAATTATTTTCACGGACATCATCGATGGATGGATAGCCAGAAAATTAAATCAAGTGACAAATATAGGAGTATATCTCGACGCTACAGGAGATACAGTTTTTTTGGCAGTGCTTTTTTTCTCATTTTTGTATCTTGGATACATAGATTTAATCGTAATTTTATTACTTGCAGCTCATAGGTTTACGCGGTTGGCGTTAAATCTTTATATAAGATTTTATAGTGAAGGATTTTATTTACCGAAACACATAAAAGCGACCGGATTTATACCGATGTTGTATGTGTTTTTAGTGCCATTTATTTTTCAATATTTAGGCAAAGAAATGGCGAAAATAATAAGCATCGGAGTTGCTGGGATTACTTACATTTTCCTTTTAATAAGCGTATTTATAGCCGTTTATAGATTTAAAAAGGGTCGCATTAAAATCCAAAAAATAGAAGAAATTCCAGTCAAAAAAATCGTCAAAGAGAAAAAAGAAAAGATGCTTAAAAAACACGAAATCAACAAAGAAAAACGCAAAATCAAGCGCCATGCAAAACGCATCTCACGCAGAAAAAAGATTAAAAAAATCCTCGGGGAAATTTAAAAAGCCTCAAGTCAAAATACTCAAGTCAAAAGCTCGCCAAGTCTTCCTTCTTCAATAGCTAATTTAATTTCCATCGCGATCCTTTCACCGTAACTGATTCCTCGGCCGTATTTGTAATAAGTTGCCGGCGTGAATCTCGTTCCAGGGCTTCCCGGGATCCTCATACTTACATCAAACACCACGAATTCTTCTTTGCCTTCGAACGAAGCGATGGCTCCCTGAAGGGCAAAAGGTCCGATCATCGCTCGTGTGATTCGTTTAGCTTTTTCTTCCTTTTTTAATTGAGTAATAAATTTTTCTCCAGCTTCGAAAGCCTTTTCCAAAATCGATTCTTTTGTAGTGCATGCAATATGTCCTGTCTCAATCATCGTTGGTTTGTAACCACTTGCAAGAAGTGCGCTCTGTGTATGTGCATCAAGTCGTAAGAATCCATCAAGGCTAGTTTGTCTTCTCGTGTCCGTCCCCATCAACTCCAATTCTTCATTTAAATTCGAATAAAAATAATTAAAATTTATCTGCGCCCCTAGGACGAATTCTTCTATAGTAGCGCGATCCAAATCATCGCGATT
>DAONBD010000038.1:0-5939 GCA_035401345.1 Candidatus Altimarinota bacterium | reverse complement strand
CTGACTCCATCCACAGGAGGAATTAATAATTTTTGACCGATAGTTATAGAGTTTGCATTTCCTATATTGTTTTCCCACATTATAGTCTCGGTTTTTAAGCCATATCTCGTAGCGATAGTTGAAAGAGTATCTCCTTTTTCAACAGTGTGAACTGCATAGTCGGTCATTCCAATGCGGCTTGAACTACCTGTTTGAGGGTTAATTTTAATTAAATATCCATCATTATCAGCTATTAAAACATCACCGGGTAACGAATAAGTTCCAATGTAAGACAATGAAAAACTTCTGGAAACATTTGAGAACCCGCTCACAGGGGAAATAGACGAAATCGCAAACATAAAAACGGCAAAAATAAAAGACTGCCAGAACAATCTTTTGTGAGGAGCTACAGGCAGAATATTGATTCCAGCGGTTGCAGTCGCCATGGCCTGAAACGGAGCGGTAATAGTAGCCCAAACGTCATTAAAGAATCTTTTAACAATCAAGCCTTTAGTGAAGACTTTGAGATGTCTCTCTTTTTGCGCAATACGATTTACCTGCTCTATCTGATATACTGTTGTTTCTGGTGTCATGTTTTACGTGAATTTGAATCGAACTCACTTTTAAATTATGCCCATTTTTCGACTCTCTATTCAATGTCGCTACATTGACTTTCGAGGCAACATATTATCAAATAATCTTTAAAAGTCAACATAAAACAGCTTATTTTACATAATTTCAAAAGAAGGCACAAAATCTAAAAATCCTTGACTTTTTAGGTGGAATATTGTGACTATCTATTGCCAAAGGACAAGTCTTTTGATAACTTCCATCTGCTTTAAATTTCTGCTCTGTATAACTTTACGCAGAGCTTAGGAATATTTACATCCTAATCCATAGAACATGACAGAAGAAAATTTCACGTCTTATGAAATGATGTTGATCGTCGATCCGACACTTGGAGATGATCGTACTCGCGATGTTATTGAAGAATTAAAAACCCAAATAAAATCTCTTGAAGGTACAGTTACTTTCGAGGATTTATGGGGAAGTCGATACCTCTCGTATAAAATTAAAAGACAAGAGAAAGGTTACTATGTAGTGCTAAATTTTAATTTGGCCCCAACAAAATTGATAGAGCTCACAAATGAATTAAGACTCAATCAAAACATTTTGAGATTTATTACTTTGAAGACTCCAAAAAATTACGAAATTTTGACTTTGGAAGCATTGGAAAAAGAAGCTGAGAAATTTAAAAAAGTAAAAAAAGAGGATGCAAAAGAAGAAGAGGCTCCAAGAAGAACATCAAGACCAGCTCCAAAAGCAAAAGTAGAAGAGCCAAAAGTAAAAGAAGTTGAGCCTGAAGAAAAAGTAGAGGAGAAAGAAGTTGAAGTTGAAAAGGAAGTAAAAGAGAAACCGGCTAAAAAAACAGAAGTTGAGGAAAAAGAAGAAATTGCAGTTGAAGAAGAGGCTATAGAAGAGGAAGTCGAGGAAAAAGAGGAAGTAAAAGAAGAACCAAAGAAAAAAGAAGCAAAAATTACCGATCTAGATGATGTCGACGCGAAGTTGAAAAGCATCATTGACGATCCAGATATATCATTATAACCCAAAAAAAGATGAGATCAGTAAACAAGGTAATTCTGATTGGTAATCTCACAAGAGACCCAGAGATGAGAGAGACTCCAAACGGACAAAAAGTCACAACTTTCGGATTGGCAACAAATCGTGAATGGGTGACATCAGGAAGCGAGAAGAAATCTTCAGCTGAATTCCACGAATGCGTAGCTTGGGCTAGACTTGCTGAGGTTTGCGCTAAATATTTGAAGAAAAGCAAATTGGTATATGTAGAAGGATACCTAAAAACTCGCAACTGGGAGACAGAAGAAGGTGTGAAAAAATTCAAAACAGAAATCGTCGTTCAAGATATGATCATGCTCGACAAGAGAGCAGCTGGTTCTGAAGAAGAGGAGAAAGAGCTTTTAGAGGCTCAGGCTCCGGTAGAAGGTCCAGCCGGTGATATGGATTTAAGTATCGACGGTAACGTATTCTAATTCAATTAATTAAATTATCATGCCAACATACAAAGGAAGACGATGTAAACTTTGCACAGAAAAAGCTGCATACGTAGACTACAAAAATGTAGCTTCTATCAGTAGATTTCTCACAAGGTTTGGTAAAATTGTTCCAAGATACTACAGCGGAAACTGCATTCAACACCAAAAAATGGTTGCATCAGCAATTAAGAATGCAAGAACTATCGCTCTCCTTCCGTTTGTGAAATAGATTTTTCAATCAAATTCAATTTCAAAGAGCCCTTGACGTATAAGGGCTTTTTGGTTTGAAAAAACAGGGAAAATATGATAGAATAAAGGGATTCAAATTGAAGAATTAAAAAAGGATCCAGACAAATACAAAAACAAATGATCAAAAAAATTAAAAGAAAATTCGTAGTCAGAAAAGCCGTCCAAGCCGAGAAAAAACTTCAAAAAGCATTGAAACAGGAGGCAAGAGCTCTTTCGAAAAAAACTAATACTGAATATGACAAATCAGTGATTTCATGGAAGGCTCCAGAGTACATCAAATACAAAAAAGGATGGGTTTGGTACACGGTTTTTGCAGTAGTGATGCTAGCTTCGATATACGGAGCTTATGTGTACAGCTTAACTTTTGCTATGGCGCTTATGGGTTTCGCGATCGCTTATTTAATTTTTGATTTTAGGCATCCGAAAGAAGTGAAGGTGTCTTTATCTGAATTGGGAATAAAAGTTGGAAATAATATTTATCAGTTCAATAGGATCAGAGCTTTTTGGATTCTTTACAATCCGCCAATCGTCAACACTCTGAATATCAGAGTCCACAACGAATTCATCGGCGATATTGAAATTCAATTAGACGGAGTAAACCCGGTCGAAGTTTACAACTTCTTATCTACAAGGATTCCTGAAATGGAAGGAAAAGAAGAAGGATTTTTAAAAGGATTAACAAGATTACTTAAAATATAAAATGGCACCAGGAGATACACCACAAAAAGGTCCACAAGCACAACAAGCTCCACAGGAAACTGGAGCGGACAAGGCTCCGAAATCTTTGGCCGAACTCGAAAGGGCTCTGATGGGTGAATTTGATAGAGTCAGAGACGAGAAGAAACTAAAGATTGTTCGTGAAATGGATAAGTTAAGAGCCGGATATAATTCCAAAATGTTTAAATGGAATTATGATAATGCGACGGGCGCTTTTCTGGATATGATTAACAAAAAAACAGAGAAGCTAAGAAGTGAAGCGGAAGTCGTGACACGAGCTCCGAGGTCATCCGAAACAATATCAAGATTAACTGAATTAAAAGAACAAATGGAGGAATCTCTAGAACTGGATGTCCAAAACATCATCGCTCTTTTGAACAACGTAAAAGGACCGGAATTCAGGCTCACAAAAGAAGGTCTGGCAAATCTGGAATTATACATCTCAACAGCGGAAATAATGATGCAGGACCCGACAATGAAACCATTGGCGGACATATTCAAAGACCTGACATTGATACAAAGTTTGGATGACAAAACATACAAAGTTTTGGAAGGAGCTTTCCTGACAACAAATCGTGACATGGTTGTTTTGGCTTCGACAATCCTGAGACTTGTAAAAGGATCGGTGAAAGAAGCTTTTACAAAAAGATTTATAGATGAGAAACCGGAATATGCGCTGAAAACTCTCCTATTTGCGAACTACTACGGAGGGTACACGGCTTTTGAAATGAAGAAATATTTTGAATATGCGGAAAACACATATAGAGCAAATCCTGACAGAAAATACCAGGACGCAAGAGAAGGATTTCAAAGACGTATCGCAAAATTTGATGATGATGCAAAGGAATATCAGGCTTGTAACAAAATTCAAGAACGTGTCAGAGAGAGAATCGCCGGACTCGGCACTCAAGTATACGGAGAAGATGCTTCGAGCAGATTAAATCCGGCCGCAATTTTGAAATTTGGAGGAAGAGTGGTGGCTTGGACGGCCATCGGAGGAAATGCTTTGGCGAACAGACCTATGTTAATGGAAATATTTAAAGAGGAAGGCTTATTTCCTGCGATCTCGTCATATGCAAGTATGCCGTACGTAGCAGGAAGTGGTGCATTATTATTCGCATTAAATAGAGCCGATTCGGATGAAAGACTCGGAGACGTATTAATAGGGAAAAAGGAAAAAGATGCAAAAGAATATGCGGTTGGCTTGAAGAATTTCCTTGAATTAACAGAGATGCATAGCACTTGGGGAATGTTTTTGGAAAATGATGGAGCAGGGCTTTTGGCTGAATACACGAGACATTTACAGAGCAGAATAGATGGAGAAAAAGAGCCGACAATCAGAGATTTCAAAAACTTCTTGATGGAAAAAGAAAAAGATATGAACCCAGCAACGAGACCATCGAGATATTTGGGAAAAGTTTTAAGTGGAGAATTTGAAAAAGATGAAACAGACAATTTGAAGATGTACATAAGATTAATGGAAGAACAAAAAACAACTAACCAACAAGAATTTAACGCAAGATTAGATGAGGGAAGACAGGCAGTTTAAAATCAGGGCAAGAAATTTTATATCCGAAACTTTGAAAGATGTGAGAACGTCTGATAAAAGCGTGTTTAGATATTTCAATCCGTCTTTCAAAAACAAAAGATTATTCAAATACAATGCAAAATGGGCAAATCTTCGCCCTGGACATGCAGGATCTCTGTTTGGTAAAGACAATAAAAGCCAGTTGAGATGGAATAATTTGACCGAGGTGATGTTCGGACAAATGATGAGAGAGGCAAAACTCAGGAGAGTGTATTTATTAATGCCAAACAAAGAAGGCGAATTCAGATCTTCACAGAAAAAACTTCTCACGAGATTCACAGACTTGATTCTCAGAAAAGTAGATGAGAGAGAAAAATTGATAAATGAAAACCAAGCTTCAAATAAAAAACTGGAAAAAGGTAAGACAAGAAGCAGAGCTGAAATAGATGAATTGGCCAACAAAACTCAAAAAAATCTCGAAAAATATGGCAAACTGGAGACGGTTTCACCATTCCAATACAACGAAAAAACAGGTTTGATAGAAGGAACTGTTGCGAACATTTTGGATCCGGAAGGATCGTCAATGAAAGCAAAAGTTGATCCTGAGAATCCGGACTTGATTTTATTTTCCAGTACTGTTCTAGGGGTATGTTTTGCGATGGAAAACAATGAAAAAGATTTGGTTCTTTTCGCAAACACTGCGACAACCGATATGTTGAAAAACAATCAAATTGAGTCGAGCGAAGCTATCCCGGAGGCGGAAGAAATGGCGGATGAAAAATATACATTGGGGCTAATGGATTATGAGACTATGGAAATAGATAATGACCCGGAAAGTGCAGAGTGGATGTTGGAAGGAATGGGCGATCAAGCTGAAATAGATCAGAAAAGTGAGGTATTGCTTGACGACCAATTTCAGGCGTTATTTGCAGATCAGCCTGGTGACCAGCCATTCGACAATCAATTATCTGGCGCTCAACCGGATAACCAGTCTTTTTCAAAAAGTTCGCCTGTAAAATTCCCGGGAAAATTCAAAAGGAATTTAATGTTTGAATCAAGATTAAAAGGCGAAGTTCCAGCAGTATCGACAAGAATAACAGGTGCAGATGGTCAAACAAGAGAACGCGTAGAAGAAGATAAATTGAAACAAAAAGAGCAAATGGAAGCACAAAAAAAACACCTCGATGAAAAAGAACAAGCAATGATGGAGGAAGACGCAAAAAAAGAATCCGAACAACAGGCTTCTCAGCAAACAGGCGGTAAAAAAAGAAAAATTGGAAGATGGATATTTGCCGCAATTATCGGCGGATCAGTCCTATTCGATATAATATAAAAACATGCAAAAACAAAAAATAAAAATTTTTAAGAAAATTTTACTCTTGGGAATCGGACTCATCACATCTTTCACGATG
>DAONBD010000037.1:5363-5953 GCA_035401345.1 Candidatus Altimarinota bacterium | reverse complement strand
GGAAAGTTGATGAATATGCCGGTGTGTACTATGGTGAGTTATACAGCTTTTTATCAAGGTTGAAGTCTATCGAAAAAATTCCTGTCCCAGAAGTATTTAAATTAAAATTAAAGGCTGAAGTCTTAAATAAATTAGAGAAAATGTATTCTGAACAGTTCGGACATACTGGCGCTGAAAAAACTAACTCTGAAAATGTAAATTTTGAAGAGTCTACTTCCGGACGAGCAAATGTTGGGTCAACAGACCCTGCCAAGGCTTTTGTTTATGCCGCCAAAGGTATGAGTAAAGAAGAGGTTGAAACGATTACAAAAGAATATGTCGCGGATAGAGAGGCCGGCAAAAAGTCATCTTATGTCGGAGTGGCTGATAATTGGAAAAACCCTGAAGATGTTTGGGCGGAAAAATTCGGAGGGGAAAAGGTTGCGGTGGCACAAGTTGCAGTGGAACAACAAGTTGAGAGCGTTGAAAATATTCCTGTTACCTACCAGTCAAACGATGAATATGCGGACGAAATCTATGATACTTTTGTTGATAAATTTTATAATTTTTGGGAAAAGAAAGACTGTCTTGATCCTGTTATTTGGTTACTT
>DAONBD010000037.1:0-5353 GCA_035401345.1 Candidatus Altimarinota bacterium | reverse complement strand
TTGGGAAAAGTGGAAGGTTGTTTTCCAAGTTATTTTTACCGGCTTTATTGCGTTTTCTGTTGTATTGATGACCGTTATTTGGCTGACTGAAAAGCCCGTAATTATTGATACCGGCGTTAGATTCCAGGTTAACTATAAGGATGGCTTTTCTTTGGATACCGACGATCAACAGGAGCGTATTTCTATTGAAAAAAACTTGATTGCAAAAATTGCCGAAGGTAGAAAAATTTCTTCGGCTGATATTTCAAAAGAAGATGGAAGTTTGAGAGTCTTGCTGGAAGACGTTGATGATACTATTTTTGATTATGTGTTTGATATCAAAAATGGTAATGTTTTCCGCGTAAGAAGTTTTAAAGAAATCTCGAACTAGCATGAGAATTTTAATTGCTACAAAAAACAAAGGGAAATTTAATGAAATTTCCGGAGTTCTTTCGACTGATAATGTTGAAACGGTTTTTCTTGGTGATCTCGGTCTTGATGATGCGGATTTTGTGGAAGATGGAGATACTCACGAGGCAAATTCTTATAAAAAAGCGAAGTATTATTTTGATAAACTTGGAGCCGACTTTGATTTTGTTTTGGGAGAAGATTCCGGGATTTATGTTGATGCTTTGGGGGATGAATTGGGGGTGAAAACTCGCAGGTGGGGATTGGGGGAAGGCGTTTCCGATAAAGAGTGGCTGGAGTATTTTATGAGAGCGATGAGAGAGCGTGCTGTCGGCGATGAAGCGCGTGGTGCGAAGTTTGTATGTAATGCTTGCGTGGTCGGTCGCAAAAGTGATGGATCTGAATTCTGTGAGTTTTTTGAAGGTGAAACCTATGGAAAAATTGTTAATGAAATTGCACAAGAGGTTTTACCAGGATTGCCTTTGAGTTCAGTTTTTTTGCCCGACGGTTTTGATAGAGTTTATGCGGTTTTAACTCGTGAAGAGAAGAATGCTATTAGTCACAGAGGTCGTGCAATTGGTAAATTAAATAATTTTTTAAAGAATTTATAAAATGGAGTTTAAAAATGTTTTGCAGAATAGAATTTCTACTCGCAGTTATAACGGCAAGCCTGTTTCCCCCGAACAAATTGATGAAATTTTGCAATTAATGAGGTTGGCTCCGACGGCCAGGCATCTTGAGTCTTATAAGATAAAAATTTCTGTTGGAGACAATGAATTTATTGAAAAAATCGGGAATATGAATGGGCAGATCGATAGGATTCGCGGATGTGGAGCCGTTATGGTGTTCTTTGGTGCTCCTCAGGAAGTTGCGAGTAAATACGGAGACAAGGATAAGGGGATTTTTTGTGTTCAGGATGCGACTTTGGCCTGTGCTTACGCTCAGCTGACGGCCACAGATCTTGGGCTTTCAACTTTGTGGATGGGAGCTTTTGATGACGAAAAATTAAAAGAAATTTGCGATGTTTCCGGAACGAATCTAATCCCTAATTCAATTTTGGTTCTCGGGTATGGTGATGAAAAATCCGATCGTCCTCAAAGAAAAAAAACAGAGGAAATACTATTGTGATATTTTTGTTTTAAGGTATAATTTTTCACTAATTAATTTAGTCAGGCTATTTTTATGGAATCCTTAGAGTCCGAACGACAATCCAACGTTTCCGATATAGTTTCCGCGTGCGGAGATAGTTTGATTGATCTTGTTGCGCATGGTGCAAAATTAATTGGCGGACTTGAAAAGCCTTCGGATTCAATTTTGCAGCTGACTCAGGCTTGTAAGTTTGGAGTTTATAGCGTTTTGAATAAGATTTTGTACTCTTTGAGCACTTCTCTTATAAATGTGCCAAGTCCGGGGTTTTTGAATGATAAAGTTGTGGCGGACCATGTTTTTCTGGACGATGAATTAGACGGAGAAGTTGAAATGTCTATTTATTCTACGATGTATGTAATAGGACACAGAGTTGCCGAAACGTTTGGAGTTGAATTTTCTGTAGTTGAAAAAGAGCTGCATTGTAACTCTCAAGTTCTTGCTGGGGTTCGTGTTTTGAAGACTTTTTTAAACGGTTTTGCTTACGCAGCTTCTATTGAATATTCAAAAGATTCTTTTGAAACGGTTAGAGATGAGACCGCGAATTTTTTATCAAATCTTGGCAATGTGTGGCATTTAAGTAAATCTGCGTATGTAGACGTAGTTATGAAATATTTGCGCAATAAAGGGGTTTTTACTGACGGAGTTTTATTTAACTCTTTTTTGAAAGACTTTTTGTCTTTTCAAATAGGCTCTACGTATGACTCTAAAGAGATGCCTCATCATTCCGCGTCTGTGATCGCCGGAGCTGTCGTGTGGACAAATCAAAACTATTCATTTTTGTATGAAAAATATGGCAGAGATGTGTCTGCCGTTGTTTCGCACATGACGGAAGGGGAGCCTACTATGCTTTCTGGAGATCAGGCGGTTGGATCTCTAACTGTTATCAGAAGTCCTGATCCTAGTTTAATTAGCTGATTTTTTAAATTCTTGTATTTTTTAAGTTCTCGGAAGTATGGCTTGAGAGCTTCTTTGTGAGAAGTTGCATTGTCTGTAATTATAATTGAGTCCTTTTTCATTCTTGGAATGATTGCTTTCAAATAATCCGCGTGTTCGTATTTTGTTGCGTCTAAAAAAAATAAGTCGAAAAATTTTGGATTTTTTGGAATGACTTCGGGGGCATGGCCTAGGATTTGAGTAACGTATGGAGCGAGGCTTGTTTTTGCGAAATTGGCCTTTGCCAGAGGGAAGCGTAGTTTATAGTTTGATTCAATCGTGTAGATTTGATGAATTTGTGGAGCACCTTTTGATTTTAAAGCTTCAGCCATATATATGGCGCTGACGCCGTTACTTGTGCCTATTTCCAAGATTTTTTTGATATTCGATATCCTGATAAGTACGTTTAAGAATGTTCCGGTTTCTTTTGATATATTCCAAAACTCGTGTCTTGTTTTTTCTAATTCTTTCAAAACTTTTAATACTTTTTTGTCCATGTGGACGCAGTATACCTTTATTAAAATTTAGCTCAAAGAGAATTCAGTGACTGCAAATAATATATAGAATAATCCTAATAATAAAGCTTCCTTTCTTGTTAATTTACGATTTGTATTTAAGAGGAAAAATAAAACTATTGATGCCATGAACATAAACATTCCTGTCGAATACACTAACTTTGCGGCAAATTTAAATGGACTTATGATGGCGAGTAGTCCTATCACTATTGTTGCGTCGTTAAGAACGGTGCCCAATATGTCGCCAAGAGCTAAACTGTCATGGTTTTTTTTGACAGCTTTGACTGAAAATATAAGCTCCGGAAGAGTGGTCCCGAGTGCCACGATAAACATACCGATCAATGCTGGGTTTATGTGTAATAAATTGGCTATTTCAATTCCTGATTTTACCGCCATGTTTGAGCATAGCAATAAAAATGCCATGCTTATTAAAAGCAATATAAAGTTTTTTATTGAGAATTCCCTCGCTGATACCTGCTTTTCTTTACTATATCTTTTGAGAGTGCGTGCGTAAAAAATTATACCTGTCATTATTAATAGTATTCCGTCTGGCCTCGTGTATTCTCCATCCCAACCTAGTAATATCGGCATACTCATTGCTAGCAAAAAGGTCCATCTGCTTTTAATTGTTTCACTCGTTACTTTTAATTCTTTACCTGATATTAAAAGCACAGCAACGAATACAAGTGTGAGGTCTGCTACGTTTCCTCCGAATAAAGTTCCTAGTCCTATTTCCGGCTTTCCTTGGATTGCAGATGATATTGAAATAAATGTTTCTGGTAAAATCGATATACACGAAACTATTAAAAATCCGACTACATATTTTGATAATTTTAATCCATCTGCCATCCTCGAAGAAAATTTTATGGCAAGTTCACCACTTTTTACCAGTAATATCAGAGACGCTACGAAAATGAGAATATTTATCATTTTTGTTTTAATTTTTATTGTACAATTATAACATAAAAAGCCCCTTTCGTGAAGGGGCTTTGATCTAAAATTTGATATCTATTATTTGAATTTCACTTCTACAACCGAGGTTGCTGAGTAACCTAATTTGTCTATTACTTTTACTTTTACCAAATGACCTTTTCCATCTTTTAAGAATGGGGAGATTCTTAAATTTGTTCCTGATATGTCGCTTTCGCTGCTAACTTTTAATTCATCGTCAATATAATATTCTACATGGCTTAGTCCGTTAGGAGATGTGCTTTTTATTGAAATTTCAAGGCTGTTTCCCTCGACGGTTTCATTGGCGGACGGATTTGTTATCGTGACTGTCGGCATGTTTTCTGCACTCATTGAAGTGTGAATGTCATCATATTCTGTTGGAGGATTTCCGGATGCTATTTTTAATCCTTCTCCCAAAATAATTCCTTCTGGGAATGTTTCTTCGTTTGTCTGATAATATTTTTGGATTGCTGATGCCCAGCTGTCGTATGGCGCCAAAGGCGTGTGTTTGATGTATAGCACATTTTCGATGGCGTCTTTTGGAGTGAACTCTGTTGCGAGTTTTCCTGAAATTTTATCTACTTGTACTTTTATAAAACTATTATCAACTTCCGTAGGGACTGCAAAACTTGCGAAGTAGTCTTCTTTTATAAATGCTTGTGGAGTGCTTGGGCCAGGTAGAAGGCCAGATATTGTAGAGACTGCTATCTTTTTTACACCTGTTGGGACTGGGAATGTTTCTACTGGCAGAGCTGAAAGAGCTTTCGCCATTGTTGTTTGGAATACATATCCAGCCATTCCTTCACCTGTCGCGTTTAATTTCAATGCTTCTCCTCTCGTGTTTCCGCTCCAGACTCCAACTATAATTTGTGGAGTGTATCCTATTATCCATCCGTCTCCAGGGGCTACGCTTTTCGTTCCACCTTGTTTACTTTCTTTTGTGGATGTACCGGTTTTTGTAGCCAATTCTCTTCCGGAAATAATTAATGATTGGCCTAATTTAATAGAATCATCTGACAAAATAGAATTTATAAGAAATGCTATTTGTGGGTCCAAAACTTCCGGAATTTGATTTTCTGTTTTTGGTTTGTATTCTTCTAAAATGTCGCCTTTTGAATTTTCTATTTTTAAAATTGCGTTTAGGTCAATTTTTTTGCCATTGTTTGCAAATACCGTATAAGCCTGGACCATTTCATAAAGAGGAATTTCTCCCGCTCCCAGGGCTAATGGGTATCCATATTGATGATTTTTGTCTAGGGTTGTTATTCCCATTCTGCCGGCCAGATCTATAATGTAATTTTGTTGTCCTGCAAGAAAATACGCCTGAATTGCGGGAATGTTTCTTGATTGTCCTAAAGCTGTTCGCAAAGTTAATCTTCCCATAAATTTCCCGTCGAAATTTTGAGGAGAGTCTGCTC
>DAONBD010000036.1:0-5957 GCA_035401345.1 Candidatus Altimarinota bacterium | reverse complement strand
ACTGTGACAAATGGATTTCCCGAGGTGAATAGAGGTCTTTATTTATTATCTTCGAGTGTTGTTAAAAGTGTGAATTTGTCAAAATCTTATTTAACTCCCGAGCGAATTTCAGTGCTTCAGGAAGCCGATAAAGTCGTTATGGATTTTATTAAAGAAAAAGGAATTGATAGAGAAATTTGGCAGTTTCCCACTGTATTGATTCCTGTGTCCGTGAATGATAAAGCTGGTGAAACTATCGTCCTCCGTCCTGTGGAAAGTGAGGAGGCGATGACTGCGAATTTCTATAAAATGAAATGGGAATTGTTGGAGGAATTGGTTGAGAAATTGGTTGCTTTGAATGGCGTTTCCGCCGTGATGTATGACATCACAAACAAACCGCCTGCAACTATCGAGTGGGAGTAGAAAAATCTTAAAGGCCTTGTTTCCCATAGCATTCACTCAAAAATCCTTCTAGTAACATTCGAAGTGATTTTTGACTACAAAGTCTTTCCGGAGCGCATATTGATAATGCCGCTTCTACGGAAGCTCTTTCACATTCCGTTATTTTGGCTAATTGTTCTGCATCTTGTATGCGATCTGTATCCACTAATATATTTTCGCCAGTATGTCCTTTTAATCTCAAACAATTTAAATTTTCTATACTTCGAAGTCTTTCTGCACTCTGTCCTAATTCTCCTTTTGTTCTGTAGACTGTTGCTGCGAATGTAAGTCCTCTTTTATCGCATTGATCCATGTCAGAACCTGGTTCTGGTACATTGCCAGCAGCACAATCCTCCTCAATTATTTTTGTTACATCTTCCAACATATATCGACTACAAAATATTCGTCCACAGACATCCAAAGCTCTGTCATGTGCGTAAGTAGCACATGTATCGACTTCTTGACTTTTCGGATACGGATCTACGACTTCTTGTTCCTGAGCTTCTACACAAGCTAAAGCTCCTGATAAAACTGCTGCTGCTAAATTTAAACCTTTTCCCATATAATTGTTTGTTTAAAAGTTGGGGCTTATTCTGCCTTTTTCATCTAAAAATGTCTAGAGGATTAGATTGTTGTAGCAATCTTGACAATAAATTATATATCCGCTTTTTGGGTCGAATGTTGTTTTTGTTGATTGTCCGCATTTTGCGCAATTGATGTCCCAGAAATGTTTTGGGTTTCTTTTTTGTTGGCGGTGGACATGTCTGCATGTTGGGCAAATTACCGGAACCGGTGCATTTATTTGCCTATAAAATTTTAATTCTTGAGCTGTGATTTTGTAATTTTTGCTACACTCTTCGCATGCTAAAATTTCTGATGTGATTGCATCTGGGACGGCTTGTATGTCTGCGGGGACATTGTATATTTGTGGAAAATTTGTTCGGTCTTTGTCCGTCCACTTGAATCCTTTTTTTAAGGCTTCCTCTTTTGTTAGAGGAAAATAATCCATAGCTATTGTTTCATTGTATCCGAACACCTCCAATTCCTGCGGAAAAAATTCACCATACTCCCCTGTTTCACGCATGTGCTTTATGATTTTTTCTTTTAATTTTGAGTAATCTTCTTTTGTGTATTGTTTATTGAATATGCAGTATTTTTTACTTTTTAAACCAAAGCATCCAAAACAATCGCTGGAGGTAACGCATTGTTCACAGTATTCGCAATCATGCACATCCCTGACACATGTCGAACAAAATTTCATATTATAAACTTTGTCTCCGCAAGCCGAACATTGATATATTAATTCTGCTCCTATGCCCCAGCCGTTGTAATCCATACAATCTTTCACGTTCGTCGTAACTTTTGCGCAGTATTTGCAGTCCTCCAAATCCTTGCAGTCAAAACAATATGTTGAATTTTTTGCGTTATATAAATGGTCTCCGAAAGAATTTTCCAAATGCTCTTGTTGGAGATGTTTATGCGGTTGAGTTTTGAAAAATTTCTGAACCTGAGTTGAAAAAGTTTCTATATTTTTTAACTGCCCTGAATTAAATTGTTTCGCCATTTTTTCATACTCTTCTTTCGTATATTGTTTATTAAAAATCATGTATTGCTTCTGGCGTTGATTGATACACCCGATGCAGTTTTTGCAGGATTTGCAATCATATAAAAACATACTATCTCTGCAAGTGATACAGTCCTGTGAATATTTGAGATTGTAGCAATTTTGGCAGTCTATACATTCATAACAAAGCTCGGATTCATAACAAATTGAACAATCCACCACATTTGTACAATGAACCAAACGATTCGCATAATAGCAATCTTCATTGTAATCCGACTCTCCTATTAAGTAGCAATTTTTTAAGTATCCGGCACAGTTTGTATATTCGCTGTTTTCCATCGTGCCGTCGACGGTGAATGTCGCAAAATGTGGAACCGCATCCTGCAATTCTTTGAACTGTTCGAAAAATGGTCGCGTGAAATCAAAATCCTTTCCGTAATCCAAAGCATCCCATTTATCGCTCCACCAATATTCTGATTTATATACCGGGAATTTATGATCGGAATGGTATGGAGAAATTATATTTTCACCTGTCGCATCACATTTTCTTGCGTATAAAGTTTTGGCGTTTCTGACTTGAAGACGACGAATCAGCCGACAGTCCGGACAATTCTTTGGGGTTGGAACGTCGATGCGATCGTAAAATTTCAAATCTTCATCTGTAATTTCAAATTTCGATAAGCAAGTTTTACAGATTTTTATTTCCATTAGATGGATTTAATGAGTATCCGATTCTATCACCTATTTCTTTGCTAGTGAAACCTTTTCAGGAGATTTGATCTTTGCACCTATATATTTTTCCGCGAAAGATTGTAGGCGTTTCGGGTCGTCTGTTGTGAGAAATGTGCAGTGGGCGTGAAGTGGCTGAGATTTTGACTGGGCTTGAGACTTGTTTGAGAGTGTTGATTTGGCTTTTGTAAGCTTGCTCTCGATTTCCGGGTGACGTGAGAGGTATTCTTTTAATGAAGAAGCTACCACTTCGCCCGTGTCGAAAACTTTTACTTTTTTACCCATTATTTTTTCAAAACTTTTGTGCATTAGAGGGTAGTGAGTGCATCCGAGAATGAGAGTATCTATGTTGCAGGATTTGAGCGGTTTCAAATATTTTTTCAAAATTGAAATCGCTTCCGGCTTTGTTTGCCAGCCTTCTTCGATGAGTGGAACGAGTAGAGGGCAACTTTGAGAATATACTTTGATTTCAGGATTAATTTTGTGTATTTCGGTGTTGTAGCTCTGAGAGTTTATCGTGGCTCGAGTTCCGACGATCCCTACCCTACCTGTTTTCGTCCGATTTGTGACTTCTTCTGCGAGCGGAATCAAAACACCAAGAATTTTCCGATCTTTTTCGTCTTTGCCTTTGAGGTATTTTTGTTGAACATGTCTCAGCGCAACCGCCGATGCCGTATTGCACGCAAAAATTATGAGCTTCGCTCCCCTATTGAATAAATATTCCACCGCTTCTTCTGCAAATTGTTTAATTGAATCTTCTGTGCGACCACCATACGGACTTCGCGCCGAATCCCCCAAATATATGTATTCATATTCCGGAAGATTTTTTAAAATCGGTTTTAACACCGTAAGTCCGCCTATTCCTGAGTCAAAAACTGCGATCATAGTCGGTTTGTTATTATTGGCTGGTTATTTTGAAAGGATAAGTAGCCAGATCGGCTGTAGAGCAAGGATGATTAACAAAACTGTGAACAGGACTTTCTTATTATATTTCTCAAATTTGAGCTTATGACTGATTATTTTGATAGTAGAGTCGGCTTGCTCGAGTTTTTCGATCATACGGGCCTTTTCCAGTTTCTTCTCGGAGGATTCTCTGTGATATTCGAGCAGTGGAATTGAGTTTTTGAGCTGAGCCTCGAGTTGTCCGACGCGATAGTTCGCGATTTCGAGGCGTTCTTGTTTCTCTTTTAACTCCTCACGAGTCTCTTCGTAGAGTTTTTTGTAGAATTGGCTTCCGGATGCGCTTTTGACATTTTTGAAAGTTTCCGAAGTAGACATTTCTTCATTTTCTTCGGTCGAGCTGTCACCTAAAATGTCGATCGACATCGACGGAGTAGACTGATAGACAGGCGTGTCGCTAGTCGATGGTTCGTAAAAAACGGGCTGAGATGCTTCAGATTCGTATGAATTCGCTTGAAACTGTCCATTAATCGCTTTCCCGGTTCCCAGTTTTACTACGTCTTCTTTATTTAACCATATTCTTCCACCCACGCTTTGTGCTGTAAGAACCTTTTTCTTTATATAACGATCGACTGTTCTTACCGAAACCTTCAAAAGTTTACTCGCAGCCTTTCTGTCTATATTGTATTTCTGTGTGAAGTTGTCCATTTTTGTCTTTTAGTTGTCGTTTTGATGTCTAGATTTGTCACTAGACAGTGTATTGACAGAGTAGACTCGTGTCGATAGGCATTCTATTCCAAAAAAAAAGAGAAGTCTAGTTTTATTTCAAAAAAATAATGATATAATTTGCTTAACCTTTTTCTATGAATAATGTTCAAATTACCCTTTAAAAATAGGAGTAAACTGACTGCTTTTCTTTCTGTAATGTCTATAGCTGTCGTGTCTTTTGTCGATAGTGCTTCTGTTTTGGCCTTTCAAACTTATTATAAATCCGACCTGACTACTGAATTATATAAGGTTGAATTTTTAGGGGAAACCGCCGGTGAGCAATTCGGATCCAGTTTGGCAACAGGTGACATTAATGGTGACAACATTGACGACCTTGTCGTTGGGTCTCCTTTTTATTCATCTATTGATAAGACATGGAATGGCAAAGTTTCGGTATTCCTCGGAAAGTCTGTTATAGAAAAAAATTCTTTTGATCTGAAATTCGATTCTCCGGATGTAGAAATATATGGTAGGGGAAATGGAGATCAGCTGGGAATGGCTGTAGATTGTGGGGATTTTAACAGAGATGGATATGACGATATATTGATTGGAGCTTATAATGCTTCATCTGGTGACAACAGACCTGGAAAAGCCTTCTTGATATTAGGTTGGGGAGATGTTGCTTCTTCCACTATAGATCTTGTTTCCGGATCTGCCGATATGGAGTTCACTGGTGACAATAATGGTGATGCTTTTGGAATGGCTGTGAAGATGGCTGATATTAATCATGACAACATTGATGACATATTAATAGGAGCGCCTTTTGCGTTGTCTACTGTGATGACAAATAATCCTGACACAGGAAATGTATATGTTTATTTCGGGTCAAAAGGCTATGTCAACATTGTCGATGGTCCTATAAATTTTATTGGAGAAGGGAGCGCCAGTATTGTCTTTCACGGACAAAAAAAAGGTGAAAGGTTTGGTTCCGATATAGATGTTGGGAATTTCATCGGAAACACTTTTGATGATATTGCAATTTCCGCTTATTTCGCCGATGGAGAAATCGGAAAACAGGCTGGAAAAGTTTATCTGTATTCCGGCATGAGACGTTATAAAAAAGATATTGTTACTTATGATGATCTTCTTGAAGGATCTAAAAAATATGGATGGTTTGGGTTTTCTATTACTTCAGGGGCTATAGGAGGAGATAATTATTCCGATTTATTTATATCTTCTTTTCCTTATGCTGATAGATCTCAAAGAGGAAGTGCTTATGTTCTTTTTGGTAGGGACCATTTTTCTGAATGGAATCCTGATGGTTTAACAAAAAATCCGTTTATTGTAACTTTTGAAAATTCTGACTATGGGTTAAAAGGTGGACGAGGCGACAGTTTTCTAGGAGCTTCTGTTGTGATAGGGGATTTTGACAGAGATAGACAGGTTGATTTTGCTGTGGGATCCCCCGGGATTGGCGTCCCGAAGGCTAATGATCCCGGAGAGTTGTATATTTATCACACAGGCAAGTTCTCAAACAGAATGCCTCTTGAGGCAAAAAAGGATGATTATACGTCTTTGGTTGTAGGGGATTATGCCGATGACTGGTTTGGGTCTAAATTGTTGGTTCTTGATTATA
>DAONBD010000035.1:0-6005 GCA_035401345.1 Candidatus Altimarinota bacterium | reverse complement strand
GCACTTGCTCTTTTCAAATACTCATCTTTGATCGCCTTCTCCAACTCCTTCATGACTTTCTTATTTTGAGCTAAGAAATCTTTTGCATTTTCCCGTCCCTGGCCTAATTTCACATCATTGTATGAGAAGAATGCTCCTGCTTTTCTCGCGATGTTGTATTTGATAGCGAGATCGATGATTTCTCCTTCTGGAGATATACCGCTGTTATACATAATATCGAATTCAGCTGTTCTGAATGGAGGGGCAATTTTGTTCTTAACAACCTTTACTCTTACACGATTACCGATAAGTGTCTTGCCTTCTTCGTCAGATCCTTCAATTTTGCCTGAACCTCTTATATCCATTCTGACTGAAGCGTAAAATTTCAATGCTTGTCCACCTGTAGTTGTCTCCGGATTTCCAAACATAATGCCGATTTTCATCCTAATCTGATTCAAGAAGATGACTGTAGTGCGGGATTTGCTTACGACTGCTGTAAGTTTGCGAAGAGCCTGACTCATCAATCGCGCCTGAAGTCCCATGTGAGAATCACCCATATCTCCTTCTATTTCTGCGCGAGGAGTGAGAGCTGCTACCGAATCTACAACTATCACATCTATCGCATTTGAACGAACCAATGTCTCGACGATATCAAGTGCTTGCTCTCCTGAATCCGGCTGTGAAAGAAGAAGATTGTCTACATCTACTCCAATCTTGCGTGCATATACAGGGTCAAGTGCGTGCTCCGCATCTACGAATGCACATGTACCGCCGTTTTTCTGAGCTTCTGCTACGACGTGCAAACTAAGTGTGGTTTTACCTGAACTCTCCGGACCAAAAATTTCCACTATTCTTCCTCTTGGAACGCCTCCGCCTAGGGCTAGATCAAGAGATAAAGATCCTGTAGAAATAGTCTCTATTGTTGTATGGGTAGCTTCACCCATTTTCATAATTGAACCTTTTCCAAATTCTTTTTCAATTTGTGAAAGCGCAAGTTCTATCGCTTTCTTTTTTGCCAAATCCGCTGTTTGGTCTTTTTTGTTTTCACTTGCCATTTGTAATGAGGGTTAAAATGTACGGAAGCTTTCTAACTCTTGCTCTGGCATCGTCATGTAATGCCTTTCGTGATCGAGTCTTTAGCTTCAAGGTTGCTTAAGCTTGACTGGAGTATAGGTGAGTGCGCACTCACCGTCAAGTATTTTTGCAAAAATCTACTTGCATTTTAGCATGTAGATCTTAAAAAAAACTTTCGAAAACTATAATTTTTGCTTAAAAAAACCTTTTAAAAATCTTAAAAATGCTTTATCAGTCTTATGCAATTTCGCCAACTACTTGTGCCTCAAATCCATTTGCCTTGATGATCTCCATGGTTTTTTCTTGCTCGTCTTTGCTAACCACTAAAATCATACCGATTCCCATGTTCCATGTGCGATATGCATCATCATGTGGTACTTCGCCAAGTTGCATCATGAGAGCCATTTCTTCGGATGGAGCTGGAAGATTCCAGTTCACTTTTGCACCGGTTTTCTTTGTGACGCGTGCGAAGTTTTCGTAGATACCGCCTCCCGTGATGTGAGCGACTCCTTTTAAATTTACTTTGCTTGGCTGACCGTATCTGCCGTGCAATTCCATTATAAGAGAGTGATAAATAACAGATGGAATGAGAACAACTTCACCCCAAGTTTTGCCTGCGTATTTTTTGCCTTCATATGGAGCTAAAACCCAATCTTCACCGAATTTCGCCTTCATAACATGACGAACTAGAGAAAGTCCGTTGCTTCGGAAACCCGGAGACATTAAACCGATAAGCACATCACCAGAAGCGATTTTTTCTCCTGTAATTCGTTTTGTTTTTTCCATCACACCCACAGCCGTCGCATTCCAAACATATCCATTCAAAGCATTTCCCAGCTCTGCTATCTCTCCGCCCGGGATTACAATTTTGTGTTCCGCACAGGCTTTACCTAGGCCTTCCATCATTTCTTTGATTTGTTCCGGCTTCACTTCGTCCGCGTCGATTGTGTTTGAAATTGAAATACATTCAGCACCCGCACATGCCGCATCGTCCGCAACCATCGCGACAAGATCGTATCCGATCGTATCGAATTTTTGCATTCGTTCAGCAACTTCCATTTTTGTGCCGATTCCGTCGTCGTTTTGTACGAGATAAAAATCACCCATATCCATCGCCCCTGTGAAACCGCCTTCGTCTTTGACCGGTTCACCGATCATTCCGGCTCTCGATGGGAAAGTTTTCTTTGCATTTTCGTAAGCGATTTCCGAAGACAGATCGCCTTTGTCTATATTTACTCCTGATTCTGCGTATGTTGCCATATTTTTAAGTTAAATTTTTTGAATGATGAGTCCCGGACTTAGTCGTATTCCGCGTTACTCTTATCGCTTATAATCTTGCCGTGTTCAAGCTTTATAACTCTCTTTTTAATTGCGTTCACTATTGATTTGTCGTGAGTTGCGAGAATTACTGTTGCTCCTTCCTCATTAATCTTATGTAGAAGATCTATTATGTTTTTTGAATTTTCTTCGTCGAGGTTGCCGGTCGGCTCGTCTGCTATGAGGATCTGTGGAGCGTGAATGAGTGCGCGCGCGATCGACACGCGTTGCTTCTCTCCTCCTGATAATTGGCGAGGATATTGATTTCTGAATGTTTCCAATCCCGTTCTTTTCATTGCATCGACTACTTTTTGTTGAATTGTAGATTTTTCATAACCGCAAACTTCGAGCGCGAACGCGATGTTTTCAAAAACCGTTTTCTTTGGAAGGAGCTTGTAGTCCTGGAACACAACTCCAACTTTTCTTCTGTAATTTTGGAGTTCTGATTGATTTGCTCTTGTCACATTGAAGTCGTTGACTTTTACATCTCCGTCGGTCAAATGTTCAGCGCCTAGAAGCGCATTTATGAGCGTTGTTTTGCCTGCGCCTGACGGCCCGACTATGCAAACAAACTCTCCTTGTTGAATACTAAAACTCACCTCATCCAAAACGATGTTTTTTCCATATCTTTTTGTAACTTTTTCGAATTGAATCATTTTTTTTTATTGTAAGACGGTAAGATTTTATATCAATTCTGTGAGTTCATCAATTTTGTTCGGTTGTTGGATTTGTGATTTTTCGCTTGAGCTGTTGGTTTTTCGATCACCGGCTTTGCGCGATCACCGGCTTTGCGCGTTTAATAATAAATCCAGTGCGAATTTTGCGTCTTTGCTTTTCACGTATATCAAAAATTCGGTGAATGTTGACGTGATTTCCACTATGTTTATGTTTTGAAATGCCAATGTCTGGATGATGTGATTTAAAAGGCCCGGACTTGAATTGTATTTTTCACTAAATTTTATTCCTATTGCTGAGATATTTTCGCTTGTATTTTTTGGCGCTGTTTTGATCGATTTCTTTATGGATTTGAATGTTTTTTCATCTGTTATTATTGTTATTTCGTTTGAGCTCTCTGTAATAGTGAAAAATTTATTTTCATTTTCGTTTGTTGCATAGATGGTGTTGATTTTTTTGTGAATATCGTCTGATTTGAAATATGTCGCCGTCACCAAGTTTTGTCTTATTGATATGTTGTCGAAGTTGAAATTTTCACTTTTCACGACTTTTGCAATTTTTTTGAATGTTCTTTGCGTTCTTGACAGTCCCATTAAAATCGCCGAAGTTGTGAGAGGTTTTTTCGTCATTACTTCTAATTTTGGTTTCAGAAAACCCGCTAGACTCGTGAGGTTAAAAAGCCCTTTTGAAAGCCCTAATTTCAAAAAATCATTGGATTCTATTATTTCCCTTAATGCATCTGAAATTTTTATCATCGCTTTTGCGGTTTTAATAATCGTTTAATGCGAAGCATTCAATACAAAGCGTTATATTTATAACATTTTTTTTTAAAAATATAAAGTTTTATATAAAAAATAGATTACCGGCTTTTTCGGATGTACACAGTATGCTGTTAAAAATATCTATTAATTTTAATTATATGACTAATTTACTCGAGTTAAGAGAGCTAGCTATAGGAGAAAACTCTGCTTTTGCGGACGTAATAACCAAATTGGCTACCGATAACGGTAGGGATCCTATCTCTGATGTCGCGATAGTAGCTGAAAAAATAGATGGCTTTTTATTTAAAAGCACTTTTTATGCGACAAGATACAGGGTTGGAGCTGTTACCGGAATTGATCTTCGATTAACAGACACTTCTCAAAATAGGTCTCCAGAAAGAATGTCTGAGCCAAGAAATTATGAAGCTGATCGCGAACTTTCCACACCTGAAATTGATGCAATATTGGATGCTTTTTCTCAAGTTTTAAGAAATGTTTTGGCCGAATATCTCAGTGTTGTATCGGTTGATAGAAACATACCGAACACCGCACATCAATACGCGTCCGCTATCGGAAGATCCGTATCCACCGCTGTTGGCCTGAACGGTCAGGCTATGTCTGGATTTTTCCAATCCCAATCTCACAATCTTGTTCCTGTAAGTTACGAATTTAGCGAAAAATTAGCAGCTACATCTATATCAAATTACGTGTAACTCTCACAACACACGCCCTGAAGATTTCCGTATCGCTATTCATTTTTCTTGTTATTTCGATATACTTTTTCATATCTTCTGCGCCAACTGTAGCCAAAATTTCTCGTTCCTCGTTCTCCAAATCGACTGATTCATTCGCGAGGAATACACCAAGTTGTGTTGCTCTTTCTCTTATGTCCGCTCGCACCCCGGCAGATACTCTGTGCTTTTTCGCGATATCCGTAAAAAAATCCGCATATTCGCATAATGCGTCAAAATAAGATCTCCAAATTTGAGATGAATCAAGCTGTATTTTAAGCCTAAAACGCATGCCTTCCGGCTCTTTTCTTTTTCTTCTTTTAAAAGCAATGTCCATAATCACGTCTATTATTACATTCATTGTTTCCAATGGCAGAAGCATGTTTAATTTACCCGATCTTCCTCTACTTTCCTTTATGATTCTTGGGCCTCTTAGGAGCTCTTTGAATTCAGCGTCTATCGGGTTTTCGTGTTCTTGTTGTTTATCAATAACTGCGTTCATTTTTTTATCAAAATGATGAATTAGAGGCCGATTCTATCACTTGATACTTGAATGTGCAATTACTTATGGAATTTTTCGTGGATTTCGCGGAGGGCTTTGTTCGTGACGTGGGTGTAGATCTGGGTAGTGGTGATGGATGAATGTCCTAGAAGCTCCTGCACGGAGCGAATATCCGCACCATTTATTAAAAGTTGTGTCGCGAAGCTGTGGCGGAGCACGTGTGGCGTTACTTTTTTTATAATTCCAGCCATGCGTGCGTATTTTGAAACTATTTTTTCAATCGAGACTGTGGAAAGACGATTCCCATCCATGAGGATGTTTTGGGAAGTGATTGCTTGGCCAGATGAGTCGCGTGTCTTTTTTGGCTTTGGTATTGAAATAAAAAGCGGATCAAAATTGTCAGCGCGACGATGAATATAATTTCTTATAATCTCTGCGGCATGTTCGGATAAAAAAACAATTCTTGGCTTGCGACCTTTACCTCTCACCATAAATTCACGGCGATCGAGATCGACCTGATGGCGATCCAAGTTCGCGAGCTCGGATACGCGAAGTCCGGTCGAATACAATGTCTCGAGGATCGAAATGTCGCGGGCTGATCGGAGCCCGTCCGCCCCTTCCGCATTTATGTTTTCGCGAGCGCATTCAAAAAGTCGATCCAACTCTTCTTTGCTCAATGCTTCTATTGTGCGTTCAGGTATTTTACTGAGTTCAATTTTTTCCGGTGAAAGAGTCTCGATGTCGTTTTTTGTCAGATATTTCAGGAAAGCGCGAAGCGCGATGACATGATAATTTTGCGTTTTTGCTGAAAGTGTTTTTGCTGAAAGCGTTTTCGGCTGATTTAAGCGATTTAAATAAAGTCTGTATGAATTCACGAGTTGCAAATCCAATTCTTTTGGAGTGAGATCTGATGAATTTTTTGAGTCTAAAAATTCTGCAAAACGACCCAAATAATGTTTGTAGTTT
>DAONBD010000034.1:0-6169 GCA_035401345.1 Candidatus Altimarinota bacterium | reverse complement strand
GCTTGCATCAGTCCAACTAGCATTTGTAGCCATCCCAAAAGTCGCTACAGTCTGCCCTCCCGGAATCTGTTTCACCTCTGGATCGCGAGTCAAATTTCCTATTAATTGAACTCTGTTTAAAGACATTCCCATAACAATTTGTGTTAAAATTTTTAAGTGCTTCGGCAAAATACTATAACCAAAATACCAATTCAAATTTTCCCCAAAACTTAACCGAACTTGCCTTGACAAAACCTGAGTAATAACTAACAATAGTCGCCCAAACATTAAAGAAATAAAATGCCAAACGAATCAATAGCAATCACAGAAGGAATAACGCCAACTCCACCATTGAAATATGACCCACTAACAACGGCTATAATGTTAGCCGGTGGCGGAATTCACACAATTAATCCACAGAAACTAAAAGAAATACTAAATCAACAAACAACACCCACAATCCCAAATACTAGAAGATCAATAAGAAATTTATTTGGTAGAAATCTCGGATCAAAAAGTATTAGAAACAAGACAGGTTTAGAATAAATTCGCAATTTTCAATCAGACAAGGACCTTAAATCATCGACAATCTCTATAGGCTTCTTGCAATCATAAGCCATTTCATACCTAAAAAGCACATAGCCAAATAGGAATGAAGCGATTATACTCAGCGCAAATATCAACAGATTAAATGGGTCTATACGCATTTGAATTAGGAAGGGTTAAAAATTTATGTTTAGAGGAGTTAAACGCAGTTTTGGGTAAAGAAAATTTTGTTGAATTGGTTTGGGAATTTGCAGTTTTCAATCTGGAAGAAGAATCAAATACAAAATCTCGCAAAACTTCAAAGGATAAAGCTTCTCTCGATCTAGAAGCTCTCCAAAATCGCTTAGGTGGAACAATTAAAATTGCTCAAGTTGTCGACGCACTCGATAGAGATGCAAAAGAATCAGATATTCGCACATCAGTCGAGAATTTACTTAATGAGAATTTAAAGGACAGTTCGGGCAAAATTCCATTCGCCATTTCAGCTATTAACATACAGGGCAATTCTAAATTTTTTCTTAAAGATTTCTTAAATTTTTCTAAAAAAATTCTTAAATCTTTTGGGCTAAATTGCAGATTTGTAAATAAACCTTGGATGAATCCATCCCCTGCCCAAATATATAAAAGCAAAGCAATCTCAAAAGGCATCGACATCACGATCATCCGCGGCAAATCGCTCTATATAGCCAAATCCATCACAATCCAAAACATCGACGCATATTCAGTTCGTGATTTCGAAAAACCATTCCGCGACGCTCGCATGGGCATGCTCCCACCGAAACTCGCACAGATCATGCTAAACCTCGCACCAAATTCGGCCTTCGTCTTCGATCCATTCTGTGGCTCCGGCACAATCCTCATGGAAGCACTCCTACAAGGGAAGTCAGCGATCGGCTCCGACATAGACGCCAGAGCCGTCGAAGGCACGAAGAAAAATATTGAATGGTTAAAAGAAAATTTTCCAACAGCACTAAAAATAGTCCACGGCGAAAAAACAGAAACTATCGCAGTAGAAGTTTTTCAACGCGACGTCGCAAAACTTAACGAAAAAGACCTTCCAAAAGAAATAGACGCCATAGTCACCGAAGGATATTTAGGTCTTCCGGCAAGTCGCATACTTCCGCCTGAAGAACGAGTAAAAAGATTCGATGAAATTTCAGCACTCCATTCGAGTTGGCTAAGTAATTTAAAGAAAATCCTTCCAAAAGAATCATTCAAAAATCTCACCATAGTTCTAACACTCCCAGCCTTCGCCCTCGGCCACAACAAACACGAATTCTTCCCAAATCCAAAAGAGTTTTTCGCCCACCTCGGATACAAAGTCCTCAACAAAGAAACCCTTCTATACGATCGCGAAGATCAGTATGTAGCTAGAGAGATCGTCATATTGAAATCTCAAAACTAAGAAATTTAGTTGAAAATACTTTTCCCCTTCAGTATATTGTCGCTGTTTTAAAAGATCTTTCACAATCCGGGGTAGCGCAGCGGTAGCGCAGCGCGCTGTTAACGCGTTGGTCGTGGGTTCGAATCCCACCCCCGGAGCCATTTAGAATCAAAACCTCCTCACCTTCTTCACACCCTCGAACCAAATGAGGCTTATTACCGCACCCGCGAAAGCAATACCGAGGTCAGTAGCAGACAAAACCGCGAAGTGGAAAAGACTCCTTAAAAATGGCACATAAATAACAGCAAACAAAGCCAACAAAGACCCAATAGCAACAACATTCAAAGCCTTATTCCTAACATGCAAAATTTTAAAAATACTACTATTCCAAGACAGATTCACCAGAATCATAATAATATTTGCGAAAACCAAAGAAGCAAAAGATAGAGTCCTCGCCTCATCCACAGAAAGTCCCCTACGAATTGCCAAATAGTAAATTGCCAAACTCACGACAAGCACAGAAAAACCCTGCATCAAACTAAGTAAAACAATAGATTTGTTTAACATCCTCTGCTTCAAATTTCGCGGAGGCCTATTCATAATGTCGTCATCTTCTTTTTCAGCTTCGAAGACAGTCGAGCAAGATGGATCAATAATCAACTCCAAAAAAGCGATATGCGCCGGAAAAAAAAGCGGCGGCATCCCAAGTAAAACAGGTAGAAGAGAAAGTCCAGCAATAGGTACATGCACAGACAATACAAATCCCATCGCTTTTCTCAAATTATCAAAAATTCTTCTGCCAAGACGCACAGCCTCGACAATCGATGAAAAATCATCGTTCAACAAAACCAAAGCTGAAGCCTCACGCGCGACATCCGTCCCGCGCCCTCCCATCGCGACTCCTATATGCGCCGCCTTTAACGTAGGCGCATCATTCACTCCATCACCAGTCATCGCGACTATCTCTCCATGCGCTTTCAGGGCCTGAACGATAAGAAGTTTCTGTTCAGGCACCACCCTCGCGAAAATATTTATGTCAGCCAAAATTTTTCCAAGCTCAGCCAAAGAAGTTTCACGATTTCCAAGTTTCGCATTCAATTCACTCAACTGATCACCAGTCATATATCGATCAGGATTCTTCAATCCGATTTTCCTGGCCACGAACTGCGCAGTCCCAGGGTAATCACCGGTAATCATCACGACTCTCATCCCAGCTCCATAAGCCTCAAGAAGAGATTGAACTACATACGGCCTTACAGGATCCACGAACCCGATCAACCCAACAAATTCAAAATCATAATCATGCTGATTTTGCGGCAACCTCGCAGCACTCTTCTTTCCACTTTTTGATGTAACACCTTTGAATAAAGCCCTCGCCACACCCAAAACGCGCAACCCCCTCTCAGCCATTTCAGAAACTTTATCCAAAATCTCCTCTCTTTTTTTCTTCGGCAAATGACAAAGATCGATTATCGCTTCAGGCGCACCTTTTGAAGCAATGACGAAATCTTTTTTATCCGGAGACGTCCACACATATGACAATGCAACAAGCTCTTTCGAAATGTGATACTCCTTCACGACTGTCCAATTCTTATGAATGTGCTCCGTCCCAGCCAGATAAAAATCGCCAGATTTTTTAAGCTCTTTCTCGATTGGATCGAATGGATCTTTTTGACTCGCAAGAATTCCATATTCAATTAAACTGTGAAATTTTTCAGATAAACCCTTTCCTTTCTTTTTAAGATCAATATTAAAAAATTCACCACCGGCAAAAATCTCTGAAAACTGCATTTCATTCATAGTAATCGTCCCAGTCTTATCCACACAAAGAGTAGTAGCAGCACCGAGAGTTTCTATAGCAGCCGCACGCCTGGTAAGTACTTGCCTTTTCGAAATTCTCCACGCACCAAGAGTCATAAATATCAACAAAACAACTGGAAACTCTTCAGGCAAAACAGCCATTCCCAATGTCAAACCGGATAAAATACCTTTCAGCAAATCCCCTCCAATTAACCAAACAACAACCACAACGATCGCACACAGCAGCAATCCAACAGCCATAAAATATTTCACAATTTTCTTCGTCTCTTTGCTCAATAAAGTATCTTCTTCCTTGATTGTTTGAATCGCCTTTCCAATCTTTCCAATTTCACTATTTACACCTGTTGCAATCACTTTCGCCTCCCCGTGCCCGGACACAATAAGCGCTCCAGAATACACATAAGGCAAATCATCTCCGCCAGGTTTGGATACAGTTTCAACTCCATCCCATTCAACCTTCCTAACAGCGATAGACTCACCAGTAAGAAGAGATTCATCAGAAGCTAAATTTTCACATTTCAAAAGCACGCAATCCGCAGGAATTCTATCCCCCTCATGCAAATACACCAAATCCCCCACCACAAGATTCCTCCCAGGAATAGTTATCTTCTTCCCATCCCTTAAGACAGTCGCCTTGGGACTAGAAAGTGCTCGAAGAGCTTCGAGAGTTTTTTCAGTCTTTTTCTCCTGATAAAAAGTAATACCAATAACAACGAAAACAAAAGTCATCAACATCAAAGCATCTCTCGTCTCTCCAAGTAAAAAATAGACACTTCCGCTGGCAAGAAGCAGTAGTAGCATCGGCTCAAAAAGCACATTCAACAAAATCTTAAAAGCGCTTTTCTTCCCCTCAGAAGGCAATTCATTGTGTCCATCTCTCAACAAAACAATCTTGGCCTCAGCAGAAGTAAGCCCCTTGTAATTCATTATAAAAAATTTAGGAATTTGGGTTTACCCCGATTTTATCAGAGCCCCAATCTCAAAACCAGATAAATTAAATTTCAAGACCTCTCGTCGGAAACAAAATTGTTTAAAACCACAGAAGCCCCTCCGCGCTGCTTAAGAGCCTCATTTACTTTTTCAGCAGTAATCCAAATACCAGCATATAAAGTTTTACTCGTTCCCAATACAATAGGAATCGACGACTCCATCACAGATTTTTGAGTATCTTCAGCTATATTAAAAAAATCCATAGCAGGCGCCCCAAATTTCGTTGCAAGTAAAACTTTTCCAGCGTTATACGCGATAATAAAAGGTATGGCGAAACCACCAAACTTTAAAATCTGTTCCCTGGTTTTAACAACACCACTTAAAGCAAACCTCACGGCCCTCTGCAAAACAGTGGGATCAGCGGTCTCAAGATTTTCAGAGACAACATCATTGCCCGAAAAGACTTTTACAAGTTCATTACCACCAGCGACATCAAATTCTTCGTGAATCCTCATAACAAAAAATTTAATTGAGAAAAATATACCCCATCGCAAATATTGACTTCAAGACAAAGTGCTCTAAACTCCGGCTTGCACAAAACAATACGATATAAAACAATGAATTTTTCAAAACTAATTCCAGAACATTATTCAAAACTAATCGATTTCAAAAATCCTAAAGATCCGCTTTATCTAATGTCAGTCCCATCAAAAAAAGAAAATATTTGCAAACCACACGAACTTTCAGATCCAATTGCAGATAAATTACACGAAAAAACCCCGGGACTTATACATCGCTATCCTGATCGCGTCCTTTTAAAAGTCACAAACAATTGCGCTATTCATTGCAGATTTTGCTTCCGCAAAAATATTCTGGATAAATCAACTTTTGACCTCAAAAAAGCCATCACTTACATAAAAAAACACAAAGAAGTTTGGGAAGTTATTCTTTCAGGCGGAGATCCTCTTATACTTTCAGACAAAGAGATCCAAAAAATCTTTGCCGAACTTTCAAAAATTCCACATATAAAAGCAATTCGCATCCACACTAGAGTCCCGGCAGTAGTACCACAAAGAATTACAAAAAAACTCATCGAAACGCTCACTAATACCAAAACTACTCACGCACTAAAATCACAAAAAATAATCTTCGTAATTCACATAAATCACCCGCGCGAAATCACAAAAGAACTCGCCTCAATCGTCAGCAAATTGACAGTAAAAAATATCATGACTTTGTCGCAATCAGTCTTGTTAAAAGGGATAAATGATTCAGCAAAAACACTATCCGCCCTATTCCGCCAACTCGTCCAAATCGGCGTCAAACCATACTACCTCCACCAGCTCGATCCAGCCTCCGGCACATCACACTTCGCCGTTCCGCTGCCAAAAGCCCGCCGCATATACAATTCACTCCGTGGACATTTATCAGGAATATGTATACCTGAATTCATGATCGAACAACCCAAAGGAAAAGGGAAAATCCCGGTAATGTGGTACAATCAAAAAC
>DAONBD010000033.1:0-6193 GCA_035401345.1 Candidatus Altimarinota bacterium | reverse complement strand
ATCTGCGGAGGCAAAGGAAAAACATCTTTAAAAACCCCTGACGAAATTGCGAATTGGTCCGCTCGCCTATCACTCCCAGACTCCAAGGCGCGCCGTCTAATATACAATTCAAAAATGAGCGCAAAAGTGGATTCAGGCCTCATTCAAGACGGCTATCAGCTCTATCACCATGCGTTTTTCTTCTCGCGCCGTGGCGCTTGGACGGTGATCCAACAAGGCATGAACACAGAAAGTCTCACAGCCCGTCGTTATCACTGGTACGGAGATAGCCCAAAAGATCTCATAAACGAACCTCACACAGGTATTATCGCTGACAAAGTTCTCAAAGACACAAAAGTTCTCAATATGACCTCCAGCGATTCCGCCGAAAACCGCAAAACCTCACTCGAATTAGTAACACACTCCAGCTATTACACATTGATGAAAGACTTAAATCTCGTGCGCAAGCATTTCTCCTCACTATCGCAAATGGTGAAATTTGAAATCTCCCAAAATGAAAAAGGCCAACAACAACTTCCGGGATTTTCAAATCAATTTTCAGGATCTGAAAAAGACTCGATCACCCTCCTCAACCTTGAAGATAAAGAATTCCATCATCATCCTGTCGAATTTGAAAATTTTTCAAAAAGCAAATACTTGGAAAAAATTCTTTATAAAATCTGCGACCGTCAGCCAGACTCATACGAACATCTCGTCGCCATGGAAGGGGTAGGCCCAAAAACCATCCGCGCACTCAGTCTAGTTTCCGAAGTTCTCCACGGTGCACCGGCATCATACAAAGATCCCGCTCGCTACTCATTCGCCCACGGTGGCAAGGACGCAACCCCCTACCCGGTCGATACGAAGACCTATGACCAGTCTATAGACATTTTGCGTCGCGCAGTCCTGAAAAGTCGCATCGACACATCTGACAAAAACAAAATTGTCGACAAGCTTGTCAACAGGCACGACACGCAAAAACCGCCTCAAAATTAGGACCAATTCCACCCAAATCTTGGATTGACTAATTTGAGAATATATTTTAAAATACATCCTTGTTCTAAAGTGAAATTTTAAATGAATAATGAAGATCTTATAAATAGTCCCGACGAAGGAAAGCACGTCTTCACGCCGGAAGAAATCCAGCAATGTAGCCGAGACGGTATATGCGTAGGATGCGGACTTTGTTGTATGGCATTCTCGCACAAAGTTCCTGAAAAAGCTCCGGCAAGTATTGAAGATGAAAGTGTATTAACAAGATTCAAAGGACCGGGGACGATTTGTTGGCATTTAATTGAAACAAGAGAAGGAATTTTTCGATGTTCGGTGCAGGACAAAAAAGATCATCCGCTTTTGCTCACATGCAAAGCATGGAAAGGAAATTTTAGTGGAACAGGAATTTCAGATAGGGAAAGAGCTGAAATACTACTTATAGATTTTATGGAAAAATATCACGGAGTGAATGATTTAATGCTTTTGGAAAAACTTTTTGAAAGAGGCATCGTCAGATTAACTTTATATCCTATGATTAGGACTTCACCGGAAAGAGGTTTTTTCTTCCAATCAATTCTTGCAATGCCAAAATTGCCCCGTAAAGTGCTAAACAACACGGACACAAGGGAGGTTTTTCAAGGATTTTCAGATGAGGAACGCCAACAATTTCTTGATGAAATAGAATTTGATAATTCGAACCCGCTTCATAGAGAATTTCTGGCTTTTCTTGAGGAAGGTGAATAATATAACTGCGACGTAAAAAAATCGGGGTGTGGCGCAGTTGGCTAGCGCGCAAGGCTGGGGGTCTTGAGGCCGCAGGTTCAAGTCCTGTCACCCCGACCATTTCCAACAATCAAAAATGAATCGACAAATTTCAAAACTCAGAACATCAGAGCAAGGCTACAACGCCTATGCCTCTCAATATGCAAAAACTCACAAACATCTAGATTCATTTGAAAATGGAGAGCTAATTCGCATGCTACCGAGCGATCTATCCGGCAAAACGATCATCGATCTGGGATCCGGGGACGGTCGCGTGATCGGCCACATAAAAAAACGACAAAGTCTAAAAAATTTAGACATAACAGCAGTAGATTTGTCCGAAGAAATGCTAAAAATCGCGAAGAAAAATTATCCCGAAATTCAGACAGTCCAAGCCGACGCGTCGACACTCCAATTTCCTGATGAAAGTGTCGACATTGTCATCGCTTCATTCCTGATTGTCCACATACGCGACATAGACAAATTCTTCGACGAAGTCTATCGCGTTCTCAAAAAAGGCGGCATATTTTTATTCACCAATATTCATCAGCGGCACGCTCCAAAATTAAAACTTTCACAGACAGAAAAAATCGTAATAAAATCGTTTCATCACATGCCACGGCACGTCTTGGAATCTCTTGACCATTCATTCTTCACTCTCGACCAAGAAAAAATAATCAAAGAAGAAGGCATGTGGATAAATCAGATAATTAAAGCCTCAAAAAATTAACAAAAAAACATGAGTACATCTCAATCCGGTTCAGCAAAAAACTCAATGCCGGAAGTAGGCTCACTCGCTCCGAATTTTCTCCTGCCCGACCAAACCGGCAAAACACATTCCCTCAAACAATACATAGGCAAAATCGTTCTACTTTATTTTTACCCAAAAGATTCAACTCCTGGATGCACCTTGGAAGCGTGTACAATCCGCGATTCTTACAGCGAATTTACCAAAAATAAAATAGTTGTTTTAGGCGTCAGCACCGACTCAATAGAAAGTCATACAAAATTTGCAGAGCGATTCAATTTACCATTCACGCTCCTCTCAGATTCAAAAAAAGAAGTCGTCACTCTATACGGCGTTTTCGGCAAGAAGAAATTTCTCGGGCGTGAATACATGGGCACGACAAGAGCATCATTTCTTATCGATCGCCAAGGCCGCATCGCCAAAATTTATGACAAAGTAAAACCCTCAGAGCACGCGGAAGAAGTTCTCAAAGACGCCTCTACGATATAACCATTTAAGCCTCCGCACTCACATTTTCTGTATCAGCACTACCAGCACCGTCAGCACTACCATTACTCTCCACGATTTGAGCAAAACTATCTCTTGTAGACATCATACCTTTTGGTACAGCGAAATTGTCATCTATCATCAGGATTAGCGCATCATATACAAAACTATCTGTATTGCGTAATTCTTCAGCATCTCTAACACTAGCCAAAATTTGGAAATCTGAGATTCTTTTTCCTCCTTGAGCAAGGTCACTCAAAGTCCCTCTATCTTTCATCGCAAAAAATCTTTTCAATAATCCCAAAATACAATTTACTCTATCAGTTTCACTACCTTTAAGAGGTTTTAATTCTTCCAAACTTGGATTTACAACAGAAAGCATATTAAAAATAGAATCTTTCAAAGCAGGGAGTCTGGCGGTCGTTCCTTGAAGTAGTTTTGAGTGCTCTGGGTCGTTTTTCTCAGAATAAGGGTGTTCATCAGGATACATTCCATCCGGGAAGTCCGTAAGTCTTTGAAATTCTGTAGGCATATTTTTTAGATTAAAAATTTAAAAAAGGAAGTAATTCTCTATTCCAAAGCGAAAAAAGTCAATGTTAAAACAAAACTAACCAACGATCTTTTTCATCTTCTCCATCATCACAGCATATTTTTTATCAGTTTCGTGAGTATAGCCTTTTAAATGCAAAAGTCCGTGCGCAAAAAGATTTAAAATTTCAATAACGACAGGGATGTGATCCGCTTTAGCATTTCGCTCCGCGACTTTCTTACAAATATAAATATCTCCATAATCAAAAGTCAGCACATCCGTCGGACCGATTCCTCCCTTCCAAGTTTCATTCAATCCCTGCATTTTTTTCTCGCCTATAAACACGACAGTAACATTCAGACCGCTCAATTCCCTTTCGCTCTTCAAAAACCTCTCAAAAACTCTCAAAAGAGCCTTATGTGGCACGCGAAATCCAGAGACCTCATTGTATATTTTTAATTTTTCCATAAAGCATCATAAATATCCCATTCATTGTCATCGGTCGTCCAGTGTGCGTAAACAGCGATACCGGTCAAATTTTCATGTACAGCGCGCACATCATTCAATCCATTCAATACCCCAATCAAAGCATTCCCAACATTTTCAATTTCAGGATTAAATCCTTTTTTCACATCTTCATAAGATGGAATTCCTATATAAAGTTCAGGCTTCATCCCCACACATTTATCACATTCAACTTCATCCATGAGGTCCGTCAGCCAAATAACCTGTTCTTTTACAAGCCATCTATACATCCAACCTCGCTCGATTCCGGTGTCATACACCATAGTTACGACCTGATCTGCATATTTCGACACATTTCGATAGTTCACTTCAGTATTGTAATTTTGAAGATTCAAAAATCCGGAGCTAAGCCATACAAAAGTACGTGGAATAAATTCAGCCAAAGCCACAGACAAAATAGGTCTTCTATCCATGCTTTCAAACAATTCATGGGTTTCTTCCAATAACAAAATAAAATCTTCGTCCTCATCCCAAACCGGCTCAATATCATATTGCACGCCATCCATCCCCACAACTCCGGTAAATATCGTACACATCTGCAAAATATTATGTCTCACCTGCACACTGGAAAGATTTATTTTATTTCTTATTTGGCCCACCCACGCGAGAATCCTCATGTCGGGATCGACGGCTTTTACCATATCCACAAAATTAAAAGCCTCACTATAAACCTCAGGAGCAATATCTCCAATTTCAGAAAGCGGTCCAACATGCACAAAAATAGTATTTACGTCATGTGCCTTCAAATCCGCAACCAAAGCCTTCACTTCAGTATCAGTCTTTACGGTATCTACCCACTCATGCGCGATCCAGACAGCATTTTTTTGTTGATTAAAAAATTTTCCGGTTTCACTGGCTTTTATACCAACGATGAATATCCAGAACAAAATTGCAATAAACAAAAAAAGCCCAACAACAGAATATAAAACCCATTTTTTATACTTCTTTCTCATCCTTTAAGAATATTTAAACTTCCTTACCATTTCATACACAACAGTACTAAAAGCGGCCTCGACATTCAATGATTCTTTTACTCCATGCATTGGCACAAAAACAACTTTATCGCAAAGATTCAAAACATCCTGAGAAACACCTTCGGTTTCATGGCCTACTACGAGCGCAATAGGAAAATCAACATCAGCTTCAAAATAATTTTCAGCACCTTTGCAAATCTCTACTCCGACTATTTGAACACCCTTTTTTTTCAATTTTTTCACGACATCTGTGGCCTCTTCTTCATATTCCCATTCGACTGATTCTTCGGCGCCCAGAGCCGTTTTGGCAATCTCAGGATTGTCAGGAGGCTGACCGCTTATTCCGCAAAGAAAAATTTTTTCCACGCCGGCGCCGTCGGAAGTTCGGAAAATTGCCCCAACGTTATAAAGACTTCTAATATTTTCAAGAATTACATATATTGGAAATTTTTTTCTCATAATGTTTATTGTCCTAAAATTCCTAATGTGCGAGCAACCAAATCATTCATTTCGTTTTTCGTCAAAACATCATCCGGTCTGAAGTAAATTTTGTCATTGATAAGATTGTTATCATAAACAAAATTGGTAAATCGAGGATACCACCAATTGCCCGGTACAGTAGGGTCAACATCTCTGTAAGCACTTCTTTGACTAGATAGGGCAACATTTCCACCCAATTCACTTACAAGTTCAAATTTATACATAGGTTTTACGAGCTGATTTATTCCGAGCAGAATTTTCAGAGCTTGTATTCTTGTAATAGGATCTTTTGGTTTAAAAGGAGTATTTGGTTCTCCCCCGTTTCCACTTACCGCACCGAGAAGAGTTGCTATTGTAACAGGCTCATAATATTCACTTCCCACCGGCACATCAGGATACAAAACTATATCCGGAGCCAATTTGATTCCATCAAAATTTGAAAACCCCATAAATGCATAAAAACAAAATTCCCTATAATTGTAGCAATTATCAATAAAAGATTTTCTACTTTCTTTGATATTAAATTTCTCAACAACAGTTGAAACAAACTCCCCTCTCGTTACAGGCTCAGACCCAGGCTCTGGTTTGGCAATAATACTTCCAAAAGGCTGAGAATGCCCGAGTAAAATAGTCACCTTTCCATTACTGGATTCGGAGACTTTGTAAGTTAAAGGATCACGTCTATCAAAATATCTCGAAGAAACAGCTAAATCGTCA
>DAONBD010000032.1:0-6801 GCA_035401345.1 Candidatus Altimarinota bacterium | reverse complement strand
TCGGATCCTACACTTTTATAAAACTAGGCCTCAAAAACGGGCTTAAACTACAGTTCATGACAGAGTCGATGTTTAAAATATTTATATTTTCAATAATAGGCGCAAGAGTTTTTGCAATACTTTCGAATTGGAAAACTTTCTTCCACGAGTACTCTATCAATTCATTTCTACAAATTTTTGCAATATGGGATAAAGGACTGTCTTTGTGGGGAGGGATTCTGGCCGGCACGATAACTCTCTATTATTTAAGCAAAAAAAACGATCAAAATTTCTTCAAGTGGATAGACTCTCTCACTCCGGCATTTTTGGTAGCACTTTCTATCACGGGGCTTGGACTTTTCTTGGACGGAGCATGGTACGGACGCGAGACATCTATGCCATGGGGAGTTAATTTTGAGAGTCCGGACATTAAATATACCGTTCCAATACATCCGACACAAACATACATCATGCTTTATTCAGCGGCCATAGCTATGGGAGCAATTTTATTCAGAAACCATAAATTCTTCGAAAAAAATGGCAAACTAGCAACGGTAACCATAGGAATTTTCAGTTTAATCCATTTTTTACAGGAATTTTTAAGAGGAGACGACGTAAGTTTATTTTTTGGAATAAGGGTTCCACAAATCATATCTGGCGCAATATTCATATTCTCTTTAATTTTTTACTTTCTCTACTATAATGGTGAGGCTTCGGAGGAAACCCGACCGAGCAAAATAAAGAAAAAACATTTTTAAAAAACAATACAATGGAAATACTCAAGAACGCATCACATTACGTATTTGGAATTGCACCGGGACAAGCATTTTCTTATTACACACTATCATTGATTGTCGCAGGTATTTTGTTAGTGTTTGCGATATTTTTTAAGCAATATTACTCAAAAAAAGTGAAAAATGGAGATTTTGTTTTCAAAAAAATGTTTAAAAAAGTGCCAAATCAGGTGATTTATTTTGCAATCGGCCTGCTGTTTTTAATAGGAGTGAGATATGAAAATATTCCATATTTTGCAATGAGACTTTGGCTGATCCTTTTGACTATAGGATTTGGTGTATATCTTGTAAGACAATTATACAAATACTTCAAAATATACCCTGCAGAATTAGATAATTTTGAGTCACGACCAAAGCAAAAAACGGAGAACAAGTATCTGCCAAACAAGAGATAATATCGCCTCAAGCTCAAATAAGATTACTTAAGCTTAAGTGAGACTACTCAAGCTTCAAAATTTTGTATTCAACAGTTCCGGCAGGAACATGGATTTTCACCTGATCTCCAGCCGTGCAACCGAGAAGAGCTGAACCAATTGGAGATTCATTCGAAATTTTTCCGGCGATAGGATCCGCTTCAGTAGAACCTACAATTGAATAAACTTCAGGCTCATCTTTTGATTTTGAAACATTCTTTAAATGTACGGTTGATCCAAGCTGAACTCTTTTTTTGCCACCTGCGCCCTCTTCAATGATTTTTGCATGTTTAACCTTGTCTTCAAGTTCCAAAATACGTCCTTCAACAAAAGCCTGTTCGTTTTTTGCTTCCTCGTATTCTGAATTTTCAGAAAGGTCTCCATAAGAAATCGCTTCTTTGATTCTTGCAGCAACTTCTTTTCTTTTTGTAGTTTTTAAGTAACTTAACTCTTCCTCTAATTTTTCAAGACCTTCTTTTGTAATAAGAGTAACTTTTGCATCTCTAGCCGCATCATTTTCCAAAACATCCTCCAACACAGGACGTGCAATTTTTACTTTTTTAGGTGCTACTTTTTTTGCCATAAATTTTTTAAGTTAATTTTTTAATAATGCTATTCCGGACGAATTTTTACGCTCGTCGGATGTTCTTTTAATTTTTGCAATACTTTCGCTTCGATCTGGCGAATACGTTCACGAGTAACATGGAATTCCTGGCCTACCTCTTCTAGAGTATGGCCAACTCCATCGATCAAACCAAATCTCATTTCAATAATTTTCCTCTCTCTTGGAGAAAGATATTGAAGCATATCGCGAATGTTTTCTTTCAATAGTTGACGATTCGTAGACTCAGATGGGCTCAACGCCTCATCATCTTCGATGAAATCTCCGAGCTTAGAATCTTCCTCGGTCCCGACTGGAGCCTCGAGAGAAACGATATCCTGAGAAATTTTCATAATATGACGAACTTTCTTGATGTCCATATCCATCTCGGCAGCGAGCTCTTCCACCAATGGTTCACGACCCAATTCTCGAACAAGACGTCTCTGTGCGTGAGTGAGCTTATTTATAGTCTCAACCATGTGCACAGGAATTCTGATCGTCCTAGCCTGGTCTGCGATCGCTCTGGTGATAGCTTGTCTGATCCACCATGTCGCATAAGTAGAAAATTTAAAACCTCTATCTGGATCAAATTTCTCAACCGCACGAAAAAGTCCAATATTTCCTTCCTGAATCAAATCCAAGAAAGAAAGTCCGCGTCCGATATATTTCTTCGCGATCGAAACAACCAATCTCAAATTCGCTTCAGCAAGTCGAGATTTCGCTGACTGATCTCCGCGACGAATCCTACGAGCCAAATCGACCTCTTCCTTTGCGGTAAGAAGCGCAACTTTACCAATTTCACATAAATACAACCTGATAGAATCATTAGCTATTTCCTTCAGTTCAACTTCATATTTAATATCGGATTTCTTTATTTTTTGCTCCGGATCCTCTTCAATTTTTTCAAGTTCTTCATCCTCCACATCACTATCAGCCACAACCAACTCACCTGCATCATCGTCAACAGGCACTACAGCTTCAACCTCCAAATCTTCCGTCAAATTGTCCATCGACAAATCGTCCTCTCCCCAAATCAAGCTATCTTTCATATCAAGAACCTCGATACCGAGATCCATGAAAAGAGTATAAATCTCGTCAAGCAAAATAAGATCAGTTTCAATCTTCGGCATCGCCTTCAAGAGCTCCTGTTGAGTGACAAACCCCTGCGACCTTCCTTTTTTGACCAAGTCCTGAACCTCCTTCGGAAACTCGGCCAATTTATCATCTGAAGGATTTTGAATAAACTTTTTTGTTCTAGCCATTTAATAAATTTTAAGAAGTGATGAGCTCCTTGAATTCTTCAAGAAGCATTTTTTGCCTCGCCAAATCACCTTTTTCTTCCGCTTCTTTCAATTCTTTCTCCAGTTTTAAGCGCTGATGTAGTCTGCGATCTTTTAAGATCCTGTCAATTAATTTTTGGACCTCGCCAGAAATTGTCTCTTCAGAAAAGTTTTCATAGTAGCTCTCTGCGAACAACGCAAGGTAAGAAATTTTTTCTTGTAAACCTGTTAAGGCGCTACTATCTAAGTCCCACTTCTCATGGGAATCTGAACGAGAGGCATTATATTGATTGACAAGCTCCATGTAAATATCTTTTATATCTCCGTCAAAATCGGTTTCTTTTAATTTATCGGCAAAAGTAAAAAACTTCGGGAATTCCAACAAAACTCCTATCAACAAAGATCTCGCGTCAATTCTCTGTTTGTCATGAGCAACTTCTTGTTCTGATTCCTTCATCGGAGTCCTCAAAACTTTGTAATTTGCAACTTCATCATAAATAAACTGAGCTTTTGTATCCAAAACACTAGCAACTATCTTCACAAAATAATCCATCTTCACCGCACTTTTCATCATTTTCAAAATAGGCACGACTTCATCCATGAATTTTCTACGCCCGTCAAAAGTCTTAACATTCACCTGCGAAGTCAAAAGTTTCGCATAAAATTCGATAAAATCACTCGCCCCCTCAATCATCTTCAAAAATTCATCCTTACCAGACACACCCTTCGCCAACATAAAATCAGCAGAATCCTTGAATTCATTCGGCATAGTTAAAGTTTTCATTTCAATCTCGGCGCCAAGTGCAACTTCATAAGCACGACGAGTCGCCTCAATCCCGGCGGAATCCGTATCAAAACAAGAAACGATATTTTTGGTGAATCTTTTTATCAATCCAATCTGATCGGAAGTCAGCGCGGTTCCACTGCTAGCAACAACATTTTCTATCCCAGCTTGATACAAAGAAATCAGATCAAAATAACCTTCAACTATGATTACTTTATCAGATTCCTTCATAGCTTTTTTCGCATGTGAAAGTCCGTACAGAACTTTTCCTTTGGAATAAATCGGAGTTTCAGGAGAATTCAAATATTTCGGAACTTGTTCAGACTGCAAAGCTCGCCCCCCAAACCCTATAACGCGTCCCATTTGATCGAAAATAGGAAAAATTAATCTACTCTTGAACTTGTCATATAACTTCGCATTGTCGATTTCTTTATATCCGAACAATCCGGATTTTATCAGAACATCTTTTTTGAAACCTTTTTTCGTAAGATGTTCATAAAGATCGTCATAACTATCCTTCGCAAAACCGATTCTAAAAGTCTGAATCGTCTCGTCAGTAACTCCGCGCTTCCTCAAGTATTCCAAGACTTTTTCACTGTCCGCACTTTTATCAAACAAATTTTTCTGAAAATGCGTTGCAGCCTCATCATGAGCTTCATATAAAAAATCCTTCAAACCTTTTTCTCCGGCCTTATATTTTTTATTAATTTTCTCCACTTCAACTTTCAAGCCTGCCCTATCTGCCAAAATTTTAATAGCATCAGAAAATTCAACGCCTTCAACCTCTTCTATAAATTTGAAAATATCACCACCTTTGTGGCATCCGAAACAATACGCGATTTGCTTCTCGGGACTAACTATGAAACTCGGAGTTTTCTCGTTATGAAAAGGACAAAGCCCCTTATAACTCCTTCCGGCCTTCTTTAATTGGACATAAGAAGAGACAACATCTTCAATACTAAGTCTGGCTTTTATATCTGTGACTATGTCCCCCATTTGAATGTTTTATTTTTATGCCTTAATTAAATACCCCCTAGTGGAGTATTTATACATTAATTTCACTCCTTATTTCAAGGCATTTTTCCTCTTTCCTCCGCGAATTAATACAATAGCCATAACAAACATAAGAACAAGAAGACCGATAATTACAGAAAACTTCTGTTTACTATTCGTCGCAAAAACGGCAAGAGCCCCAAAAACAATCGAGATCGTATAAATAATAATCAGAACCGTCGGAGCTTTTAAGCCAAAACTCAAAAGTCTATGATGAAGATGTTTTAAATCACCATGCCAAGGTTTCTTCCCCTCAAAAATTCTCCTGAAAATCACCCAAAAAGCGTCCAATATTGGAATACCAAGAACTATAAATGCTGTCGCAATTTTCCCTCCGGAAAAAAGTGAGAGAGCGGCAATCATAAATCCCAAAAAAGTACTTCCGGTATCTCCCATCAGAATTTTTGATTTGGGAAAATCAAATAGCGTAAAAGCCAAAGTGACAAGAGCAAGAATCAAAGAAATCGTTGCAACAATCTGTTGAGAAGCAACATTTGTATGCAAATCTGGTCTGATACTCAAAGCAAAAAGAGTAAAAAAAGCGATAGAAGAAACGCCGGACGAAAGCCCTCCAACACCATCAAGAAAATTCATTGAGTTTGTAATTAAAACAACCCAAAAAACAGTAAATAAAGCCCCAAAAACAGGAATTCCATACAAGAAATAAGAATCCAATTTCAAACTTCCACCAAACGGACTCGAGATTGATAACACATACACGCCCGCCATCGCTATCACCACACCACACACGATCTGCACCACAAGCCTCACAATAGGAGGCAACGAAAAATAATCGTCCAAAAATCCAACTATCGCGATCACGCTCGCCACCCCAAGAAGCCACAAAACATGCTCGCTCAACGGAACAAAAACAATCACAGAAATCAAAAACGCCAAGAATATAACGATTCCCCCATAGTAAGGAATTGGCGCCCTATTCAAACCGTACTTCGCAGGACGATCCATCAAATTCAATTTTGGAAAAATTTTCATCGCAAACAAAACGCCCACAAACGAGAGTAAAAAAGAGACCAAAGCCACAACTAAATACTTATCCATAAAACATTTTTACTACAAAACGATTTTACATTTTAAACAAAAACATTCAATTTTTTCTTTACCTTCACCATGCCCGATCCATCCCCGCACACCTCCAAAATCGCAAAAATTTTCCCATTACACCTGCCAAGGAAAACGTCACCAAAAAGTTTCACTTCTCTATCCCCCGCTTCAACAAAATTTCCCCTATTCAAAATCACCATTTCCTCATCAGTAAAATCAACCGTCGGGAAATTCGAAAAACTTTTCTCAATCGACGCAACATCATCCACCGAAAAATCATCTACCTTCACGGCATCTCCAAGCTCAAAATCACCAATCGAAACACGTCGAAGCGCACTCATATATGCCCCGCACCCGAGAACCTGACCAATATCATGAACCAATGAACGAATATAAGTCCCCGAACTACACTTAACCTTCATCGCAAGACTCGGCCATTCAAAAGAAATCACGTCAATTTTATCAATCCTAATATCACATTCCTTCATCTCAACATCAGCACCATCACGCACCAATTTATATGCAGCAACTCCCCCTATTTTCTTCGCAGAAAATTTTGGAGGAATTTGCTTAATTTCTCCTGTAAATTGTTGAACAACTTTTTTGATCACACTGCGACTGACTTCGCCTGCAAAATCAGCGAAGACAACCTCCCCCTCGGCATCATAAGTATCAGTCACAGCACCGAGAAAAGCCTCAGCTTCATAGATCTTATCCTGACCGACAATATATTCCAAAAGCTTAGTCGCCTCACCAACCGCCACAATCAAAAGCCCGGTAGCAAGAGGATCCAGGGTCCCCGCGTGCCCCATTTTAATTTTTTTCACATCGATAC
>DAONBD010000031.1:0-6983 GCA_035401345.1 Candidatus Altimarinota bacterium | reverse complement strand
GTACAATTGTTGCGCCAACATCATCGTTTTCTTCACAGAAAATCCGAGCTTGCGAGAAGCCTCTTGTTGCAAAGTTGAAGTAGTAAATGGAGAAGAAGGATTTCTTTTCACGTCCTTTTCTTCAACATCGCCAATCTTGTATTCAGCGCCTTTCAAGGCCGTTAAAATACCTTCAACTTCAGCTTGAGTTCCAATTGTTTTTAATTTTTTCTTAGCTTCACTAGGACTCAATCCCAATGTTGCGAAAAATTTCTGTCTACCAAATTCGTCAGCTTCTTTTTTCGAAAATTCTCCTTTAATTTTCCAGAATTCTTCCGGCTTAAAAGCTCTAATTTCACGTTCACGATCTACAACAAGACGAACGGCCACACTTTGCACACGCCCTGCAGAAAGCCCTTTTTGAACTTTCTTCCAAAGAAATGGCGACAATTCATAACCCACCAATCTATCCAAAATTCTGCGTGCTTGCTGCGCGTCAACTAAATTCAAATCAATACTTCGTGGTTTTGCAATAGCCTCATCAATCGCCTTTTTTGTAATTTCATGAAACACAATTCTCTTCACTTGATGCTTACCATCTTCCAGCCCCAAAGCTGAAACCAAATGCCAGCCAATTGCCTCTCCTTCGCGATCCTCATCAGTCGCGATCCAGACTCTAGTCTCTCCGGAAATCGCATCCTTCAGCTGTTTTACGACCTTCTTCTTTCCCGCAGAAACCAAATATTTCGGTGTAAAATCATGTTCAATATCAATACCCATTGTCGACTCAGGCAGATCCCTTATATGCCCCATTGAAGCCAAAACTTTATACTCAGATCCCAAAAATCGCGAGATAGTCTTTGCCTTCGCAGGAGATTCCACGATAACTAAATTTTTTGCCATAAAAATTTTTAAGTTGATGTGCTCGCGACGCAAAAACGACAATCAAAGCACGCGATAAAACACGAACCATTTGTATATTATATAGTGTGTTTCGTCAAAAGATTTTATTCTCAGCCAACATTTTTAGCCTTTCTCAAGCCCCTTTTTTCACACTTTCCCTTGCGCAAAAAAAAGCAAAATTTATAATGCGCCTTGCATGCAAAATGCAAAAAAATAAATTTTTAACCAATAGTTCCATGACAAAACAGGACCTAGTGGCAGCTGCAGCGCAGAAAACTGGCGTTACAAAAAAAGCAGCTCAGGAAGTTCTAGACACTGTTCTAGAGTTGATCGCAAAATCACTCAAGAAAGGTGAAACTGTCACAATTACAGGTTTCGGTACATTCCGTGTATCAAAGAGATCTGCAAGAAAAGGTGTAAATCCAAGAAATCCAAAACAGGTTATCAAGATCCCAGCAATGAAACTTCCAGCTTTCAAAGCAGGAAAAACATTGAAAGAGGCTGTAAGATAATTTTACACAAAAATAGAAAAGCCGCGTGCACCAAAAGTCATGCGGCTTTTTTTACGAATAACTCCGCACAGAACCCATCAATTTCTCATACCAAATCAAGCAACGCAAAAGCACATAGCCAAAATCACTCAAAATTAAGCGGCATCATCCAAACGATCGATATTCTCCACTCCAACCTTTGCATTTCCTTCTTTTTTTGGAGCTTTGTGATATTTCATATCCCTAGATCTCGACCTACTTTCCAGCTCGCCCCAATTAACCAGGCCAGTGTCTATCAATCCAGAAGCAATCGCAAACAATCTTCTGTCCCTATCTTTCATTTTATCTTCACCAGCCTGAGTAAGCCTGTAGAGACTCTTCTTCATATTTTCTACAGTATTTTTTTCGCGAAGATGTTTTGCTTGAGACGAGGTTAAATCTCCTTTTTCGCCTTTTAAAATATCAGCCCTCTCCTTATCAGGCATAGAAAGCAACGTCTCAGCATAGCCGATCAAAGCGGTACATCTTTGAATAAAATAAGTTAAAGGTTGAAGAATTTGATTATCCTTCACGTCCCTTCCGCAAGCCTTTTTCAGCTTCACAACGATATTAGTCAATTCTTTAAGTTGTCCAACATAGCCTTCCAAATCAGACTTTGTAGTAGCTCCATCGAATTTCAAAAAAGCCTCAATAAAATACATAGTTACGCCGACAGGATTTTCAGCAATCATCCTACCAAAAAAATCATTCAAAGGACGCCCGGAAGACATCATCATTTTATCCCTTTCCTCAGCCAAATCCCCGTCAATAAGATCAAGCCTGTTTTTAAGAGAATCTTCTCCCATCGCGCGTTTCCTTTGCGCATTTGTATCATAAAAATCTTTAAGCTCAGCGAGAGCGTCTAGCTGTGAAGAGTTTAGTTCTCCTTCCGCCTTCTTGTCAGTGGAAGATTTTTTATTTTCGGTAATTTTTGTTTTCGTCATACAAAGATATAATAACACAAACTGGGTTAAAAGTCCATCCGCCACCCTTAAACAGATTGATTTTTAGCCACAAAATGATTAGATTATCACGCGTGGCATTTAATAAAATTATGAAAGAGAAATTAAATAAATTAGTAGCAGACGCGCTAAAAAGCCTCAAAGAAATCAAAACCATAGAAGAATTTCGCGAAATCGAAATAAAATTACTTGGCAGAAAAGGAGAGCTAGCGGAGCTTTTCAAAATGATGGGGCAAATCACTCCTGAAGAACGAAAAGAAATGGGCCAACTTTTAAATGAATCGAAAAACAAACTCGAGACTGAGTTCAAACAAATGTTCGAAAAATTTGAGAAAGAAGAATTGGAAAAAAGTCTTTCAAAAGAATTTTTTGACATCACCTATCCGGCAATCAAACCTGAAAAAGGATCTATTCACATACTAATGCAACTGCAAAAAGAGGTTGAGGACATATTCAGTGAAATGGGCTTCGCGATCATGGACGGTCCGGAAATTGAGAGCGAATATTACAATTTTGAAGGCTTAAACATAACAAAAGATCATCCCGCACGCGACATGCAGGACACGTTCTTCATCAAAGACAAAAACGACGAAAAACATTCTCGACTGGTACTACGCACGCACACTTCCCCTGTCCAAGTCCGAACAATGGAAAAATATGGTGCTCCATTAAAAGTAATAATGCCGGGACGCGTATTTCGAAATGAATCAACCGACGCGTCACACGAACACACTTTCAATCAAGTTGAGGGTTTGCTCATAGACAAAGACATTTCGATCGCACACCTCAAAGGCGTTATGACTGAATTCCTGAGTAGACTTTTCAAAAAAGAGGTAATAGTCCGCTTCAGACCGGGATATTTTCCGTTTGTGGAACCGGGATTAGAATTAGATTTCTCATGTTTACTATGTGAAGGGAAAGGATGCCGCGTTTGCAAAAATTCAGGATGGATCGAATTCATGGGAGCAGGCATGGTCCACGAAAATGTATTAAAAGCCGGAGGAATAGATCAAGCAGAATATCAAGGATGGGCGTTTGGATTTGGGATGGAACGCTTGGCCATGATGAGATATGGAATTACAGACATCAGGCTTTTCACAAGCGGAGATTTAAGATTTATAAAACAGTTCTAACAGCGCAAATGCGCACTTAAAAATATGTACGTATCATTAAATTGGCTTAAAGATTTCGTTGACTTGCCGGAAGGAGTTTCTCCAGAGCAGTTGGCAAAAACATTAACAGTAAAAACTGCTGAAACAGAGGGTGTGAGTAAAGGAAATGAACTTTTGAATGGCGTCGTGGCCGCATTTGTTGAAGAAATAAAACCACATCCGAATGCTGATAAACTAAGGATTGCGAAAATATTAATTGGCACGGAAAAACGTGAAGTAGTGTGCGGAGGAGCAAATTTGTGTGAAGGCATGTATGTTGCCTATGCTCCAAGTGGATGCCGCGTAAAATGGCATGGAGAAGGAGATCCTGTCGTGCTTGAAAAAACAAAAATTCGCGGAGTTGAAAGCGATGGAATGATTTGCGCAAGCGAAGAAATCGGACTCGAAAAACCGGCCAGCGAAGGCCCTGAAGACATATTGGATTTATCATCAATCAAGCCAACACCGGGAGTTTTATTAAGAGAAATTCTGGCGCTCGATGACACAGTCATCGAATTCGATAACAAAGCGCTCACTCATCGCCCTGATCTCTGGGGAATTTACGGCGTCGCTAGAGAAATTTCAGCGATCTATAAAACAAAATTCAAAGCACTGAAGCCCGCTCCAAAAATTCCAACAAAAGGAGACGGGATAAAAGTAATCGTGGAAGATTTTAATCTTTGCCCGAGATACTGTGGAGTAATAATTAAAAATATAAAAGTCCAAGAATCGCCAGATTGGATGAAAAAGCGCCTACAAGCGGTCGGCCACAAATCTTACAATAATATCGTAGACGTCACCAACTACATATCAGCCGAACTCGGCCAGCCACTACACGCATTCGACAAACGTTTAATAGACAAAGGCATCGTAGTTCGCACGGCTCACAAAGGCGAAAAAATCACAACACTCGATGGAGAAGAAAGAAAACTGACCGAAGAAATGTTACTCATCTGCGATGAAAAAAAACCGCTTGCAATAGCGGGGATCATGGGGGGCATGGAATCCGGAATCAAAGACGACACAACAGAAATAGTCATTGAATCAGCGACATTCTACGGAGGAAATATTCGCAAAACTTCAACAGCCTTGGGACTTCGAACGGAGTCCGTTCAGCGTTTCGAAAAACAGCTCGACCCAAATTTGAGCCTTTTCGCAATGCTACGCGCAATCGAATTAATATTGGAAGTAAGCCCGGGAAGCGAAGTAGCAGGGCCGATCAATGACCAACATAAATTCGACGAAAAATTAAAAACTGTAAAACTATCCATCAAAAAAACAGCGTCAAAAATAGGAGTGGAAATAAGAAAAAAAGAAATAGAAGACATATTAAAAAGACTGCACTTCCCTATTGCAGACGATGAAAACGAAGACCTTGTATTGGTTACGATTCCTTCATTCCGCGCGCAAAAAGACGTCAACACAGAAAGTGATCTAGTAGAAGAAATAGCTAGAATTTACGGGTATGACGAGATCCCTGCTATTCTCCCAGAGTTACCGACGAAACTTCCCCTCCCAAACAACGAACGCACAAACGAACATTCGCTAAGAGAACTGCTTTCATCGCACCTCAATTTCAATGAAGTTTTAACATATTCGTTCTATTCAAAGAACGATTTTGAACAATGTGGAATCAAAGAAAAGGGACATATTTTGATAGAAAATTATCTATCTGAAGACCAAACTCACATGCGAAAAAGTTTGATCCCGAACTTGTTAAATAAAGCCGTGCTAAACGCGAAATACGCAGACAATTTTAATATTTTTGAAATAGGAAAAACATACAAAGATATGGAGGAGTATTTTCCGCTCGAAGAGAAGTGGGTTGTTGGAATAATTGTTGAAAAAGATAAAAAATTAGCATCTAAAACATTTTACTCCGCAAAAGGAGCAGTAGAACGAATCTTGGAAACCGAAAAAATTCCGTTTTATAAACTAGTAAAAGGCTCTGAACTCGCTTACGCTCATCCAACGAAATCAGCCACATTACTCACGCAAAAAGGAGAAACTTTAGGAAGTATATACTGCCTACATCCTCTGGTGGCGAAAAAATATGATCTGGAGAATCACTCTGTTTCAATATTTGAATTAAACCTTTCGCTCATAAATAAAATGGAGAAACGCGCAATAAAATTCAAAGAAATAAGCAAATTTCCTTCAATAGAATTTGATGTTTCAGTGATAATTGCGGAAACAACAGAAATAGCGGAAATAGAAAAAGCCATCGAAAAATCCGACAAACATTTAATACAAAACGTACAACTTTTTGATTTCTACAAAGGTCCAAACATAGAAACCGACAAAAAAGCTGTTGCGTTCAAAATAACTCTAGCAAGCCACGATCGAACCCTTTCCGATGCCGACATGCAAGGTGTCCAAAAGAAAGTATTCGAAAATCTAAAACAACTTGGAGGCTCAATTCGTGGCACCTAATTCAATTTCAGAAATAACAAACAATTTATGAAAAATTATAAGAATTTAATTGCAAATCTTAGATCACATGCGCCGTCAAAAGACGACAGTTTGCGCCAAAAAATTATATTTTGGTTCCTTACCATAATAATTGGAGGAGGACTTTTGGGAGTTATTTTGGCCGCATTATCGATCGGGATCATATCAATTACTCTTCCCGACGTATCGAGTTTAGACAAATTAGCCGCAGCACAATCAACAGAAATATATGATAAAGAAGGAGGTCTTTTGTACACGATTCACGGAGAGGAAAATCGTGAATACGTACCGCTTTCAGAAGTTTCTGAAATCCTTACAAAGGCAACTGTAGCGATTGAAGATGACCAATTCTTTGAACACGGCGGATTTGACCTCCCGGGAATAGCAAAAGCGGTAATATACGAACTAACAGGGATAGGAACACCACGCGGAGGCTCAACAATCACTCAACAATACGTCAAAAACACTTTTCTTTCGGCGCAAAGATCATACATAAGAAAATTAAAGGAATTGATCTTGGCAATCAGATTGGAAAGAACATATGACAAAGATAAAATTCTAGAATTATACCTAAACAGAATTCCATACGGAAACAACGCATATGGAATTCAAAAAGCATCCGAAATATATTTCAATAAAAACGCGAAAGATCTGACGTTAGCCGAGAGTGCAATACTCGCAGGACTACCTCAGGCTCCAAGCAGATACAACCCATACGGCAACAATAAATACTCTCATTTGCTAAAAACTTTTTCCGCCGAAGAATTGGAATTAAGAAAAATAAAAGCTGAGAGCGATCTAAAAACAGAAGAATATGTCAGAGGATGTTTGGGACAAATGGTAGACTTAGGCAATGGAGAAAAAATATACATAAAAGGCCGAAGTGATATAGTCTTAGCACGAATGGAAGAATTGGGGAAAATCACTCATGATGAAAGGCAACAAGCAGTAAATGAACTTCAAACAATCACGTTCAACACATACAGAGAAAAAATGAAGGCGCCTCA
>DAONBD010000030.1:0-7014 GCA_035401345.1 Candidatus Altimarinota bacterium | reverse complement strand
ACATTCAAATATGTAGATAAAATCAAATTATGAGCATGTAACATTTCTTTTTCATACGGCTCAACTCCGAGTATTTCTTTAGCATTATTTTTGTAAGCATTTTCGAATCCTCCGAGTCCGATCCCGAATAGTGGATTTTCTTTTATCAAAATCCCGGCAACGGTCCACACTTGAATTCGTACAGAAGAAGAACTTTGACGATCAAATTGCAAAAAGTCTTTTGCTTTTTGAGTGCCAATTTGTGAATACATAGCGGTAACAATCAAAACAGCACCCGCACAAATCACCACCAACTTCTTGAACAAACTCCCGTAAAATCGCCTGTATTGTGAAAAGAAAATTTCATAAACAGCATAGATAAAAATCGCCGAAACAACACCTATCATCCCACCGTAAGAACGCGAATACATAAGAGCCAAAGAAGACGCTAAAAACACCAATACTTCAAAAGCAAAATAAGCATAATCGTAATGAGAATCTTTTGTTTCACCGTCAAAAAATTTCCCTAAATAAGCGGCAACTCCAGTCCTCGGGTCCCGAGTATCAATAGAAAAAAGTTTGTTTTCAACTCTCTGCCAAAAATTAATAAAAGCACCGCAAACCATAGGTCCGATATACAGAGCTAAATAATTGGCTGAAGCAAAAGGACCGGAAGCACGACCGTCAATTGTCACAAAATCTTTTGAAATAACTTGATACAAAGCCCAAACGCTCAAAATCAATGTCGAAAACATGTATGAATAGAAAATTTTCTTTTTATCCTCAAGCGAATTCAAAGTAAAAACCAACATAATTCCATACAAAACAGGCATAACTACCCATCCTTTAAAAATGCCTAATGCAAGCCTAAATTCACCACCATAGTAAGACACAACAAGTCCAAAACCGGAAGCTAAAATAAGCAGGAAAATCGGCAGAAAAAACGTATTTAATTTTGTTTTAAAAACATCTTTGATCGTTTTTTTTCTCATGAAAAAATTACGAAGTTTGTCGCCAAAAGCACTGTCATCAATTCCCCTCAAACGAACATAAACAAACAGCCCAAAAGTTATATAGACCATCACTTCCACAACATTAAAAGGCACCCCAAAAACATCAAACTTCCACAAATAAAGCGGGAAAAAAACAGGCATCGAAACTAAAATTTTTCTCAACAAATCTTTCATAAAATTATTTGATCAAATCAATCAAAGCCTGTTTTGGAGTCTTATCCTTCGGCTTCACAACACCGGAAGCCAACAAAACTCCGGCACATCCCAACTCCAAAGCCTTTTTCAAATCCTCACCGGTCTTCACTCCGGCCCCAACCAAAAGCGTCGCACCCACTTTTTCCACAGCTTCTTTCACAACATCCACTTTGGTCGTCACAGAAACATCGCCACCAATCAATTCGGGCGGTTCCAAAGCAATATAATCAGGTTTACAAACATTCAAAATACCCAAAGCCCTTTCAACATTTTCAGCACAAACAACCAACGTAAAATTCGGGTCATAAGATTTAAAGTCCTCAACTATCATTTTTATTTCTTCATCAGTCCTCGGATTTTCAGCATGATTCACCAAAGCTCCTTTCACCCCCATCGCACACAAAATCCTAGGAGTCAAACGACCGGTTTGCGTAGCTTTTGGCAAATCATCGCTCCCCCGCGTCAGGTAATCCGCCGACTGTGAAAAAACAGAAACTTTTTCAGACGCTTTACATACACCCCTCAAATCCGTCGGATGAACCACAACAACGATATCCGCCAAATCAGATAACTCAGAAAACACTTCTTCATGCATATTCAGCATATCAATAGCTCCCATTCCAACCGCCACTTCATAGTCCTTGAAATTAACCAGCACCAAAGGTTTTTTTGCCACAACTGCAGTATCTCGATCTATCATATTTTGACCTGTTATCTCCATATTTTTAATTTTTAAATTTTATCTGTGACAAGTGTACACAACCACACACAAAAATAGTAGCAATTTCTCGTGTCTTTATCATTGACGGTAAGCCGTTTTTTTGATATAATTCAAAGATTTAATATATATACAAAACAAAAAATAAAAACAAATCATATGCAAAAACTACAAATTCTCTTGAATATCTTCAAAGAAAATAGACCTGTTTTCTTTGAAACATTAGGTCAGACAGACAAACCAAAAACATTAGGCGAAGTCCAAACAATGCAAAAAGGAATCGACGAAAAAGCTACGCAAATAACCGCCGCGTATTTTGAAAAATTTGGAAAATTCAAAGACAAACCGGAAGAAACACTCGACAAAGATATAACCGTAAATACAGACAAAGAAGACAACAAAGGACTCGGACACTATCAGGCGATTCAAGATGGTTTGGAGACTGAAATCGGATCAAAAATATTTCCAACGAACAAAGTTTTGGCACGAGAAGCGGTTTTGCAATTAAATCAAAATTATTTAAATCAGACACAAGGAAATCAAAAAATCGTAGCAGATTTAGAAGCTGGAAACGTGAAAACCGTAAAATTTGAGAAACCAGCAAAAAACGGAAACGATATAATTTTCAAAACAACTCTTATAGGAACTGAGGGAAAAGTTTTACACACAATTGAAGTGAAATTCACAAAAGAGAGTTTAGACGCAATAGAAAAACAAAGAGAAAAAGTTTTGCAGGAAACAAAAGATGCTCTTAATAAACAAGCAGAAGATCTCATGGAAGAGATCGAGTCCGACATAACTTTGAGAGACATACAGGACAAAATTAAACTCCCAATAAAATACACCAAAACAGGTGAAACAGAGACTCATACAGAACACAAATTCACAACAGTAGACGGTAAAGACCTAGGCATCTCAGTCAAAATCAATAAACAATCTTATAAACAATTCATAATCGAAGAGACTCAAACAGAAAATGAGACTAAATTTGTCACGCCTGAAATGACAAAAGACCAGATCAACGGACAAATTGTAGAGCTGTTTAAATCAAAAATTGAAGGATTGAAAAAATCGGAAGAGACGGAGGCACGAGCAAGAGCGGAAGCAGAAGCAGCAGCAAGAGAAAAAGCAGAAGCAGCAAAAAAACCCGCTGAAAAGGAAAAAACACCATTTGAAAAAGCAATGGAAGAAGCCGGAGTAACAATCGGGAAAGATTCTAAAACAGGTAAAGAAAAAGTCTATTTCTGGGTAGAAGGCATCGAGAGAAGTTTCCTTTTGAGAAAAGATTTCAAACAAAAACTAGAAAAACAAACAGATGCAAACGCAATCAAATTGATGTGTTACGAAAAATTACTTGGAATAGTCGGTAAAGGAATCGACATCAAAAAACACAGAGTTGCAGGCGGAAACAAAGACATGTTTGAAAGATCAAATATGTCAATGCGTGAATATGTACAAGCAAAAGGGGAACCAACTGTTAAACCTGAAGAAGACAAAAATTATGAAAAAATAGGAACATTTGATGGCGTCGAAATGTACGTCAATATAAGAGGTGAAGTGGTAGCAAAAGACGGAACCGCAATCACAGAAAAAACATTCACAGTAGATGATATGACTTCGATGGAGAAAATCAGAGAATCGGAAGGATACAAAAAAGCGATAGAAACACTTCTTCAACGCCAAAAAGCCTTGGAAGAAGGTCGTGTATATGTGGGAGTCGCTGAAGATAAAACTCCAATATACGTAGATGGATCAGGCAAATTATATAAACCTGACAACACCCTATATGAAGGAGTTGTAGCCGGAGCATCGGATTTTGATCTCCAAAGAGCTTCGGATCAAGCACGAGAAAAAGATGAAAACAAAAAAGTTGAAAATGCAAAAGAAGCAAAAGAACGCGTTGAAGCAATAATCCAAAGAGACTTGGCTATAGTTCAACAAATCGCAAATGAAATAACAGAAAGAAATCGACTACGAGGTTTAAGTGAAGATAAAAAAATCACGACTCAAGACATTAGAATAGATAAAGCAGGTAAAGAAATCAGACTAGGAGGTGGAGGATTTTCAAGAGAATTCGAAATTACAATTAATGGTGAAAAAACAGAATACAAATTATCGACAACATACTCAAATCAAACAAAATTCGAACCGGAATTCGCGATTCGAAAAGCAGGCGAACGTCTACAATACGAAAAAGTAGGGAACAAAACATATTTCGACCAAAAATTTGGGAAAATCTTGGAAGAATATCCAAACAAGACCGCTCTTAAAGATGTCCAAAAAGCCATTGAAATATTGAAACAAAGAGGCGTAGAAATAAAAGATCCTCAAAAAGTCGAGTCTTTAACGGTACAAGAATTCAAAACAGTCGACCAACTCAATGATATTATTTTTGATACAATCATAGACACAGACTCCAATTTTTTCGCAATCAAAGACAAAATCAACACTGAATGCAAAAAAATATCAAAAGCTCTCGAAGGTTCAAAATTAGCAAAAATTGAAATAAAAATTGCAGATGAAACCTTTACATGGGACAAAACTAAAGAAGAGGTCATCACAAACGATGACTGGAGTAAAATAGCAAAATTACAAGAATTAAAACTATCACCTGAAGAATACGAGTCATACATTGAAAGAAGTAGAAAAAGCAATATCGATGAGAGAGCTAAAACACAACTCGAAACAAGAAAAGCTCAATACTCTGAAAAATACAAAGAGCTCACAACAAAACCTCTAAAAGTTGACTACAGAATCGCGGAAATGAAAAAAAGAGATATAGAAAAAAATTGGCATCACTTTTCAGGAACAGCTGGAGCAGTTGAATTTCATATGAGCCAGCCTCCTTTTGGATATACTGTCGATCAGGTACCACACAAAGTAGCTGAGATGGTAAGAAATTTGGGAGTGAGTAACGGAGTGGTACTAGGAAACATCACTTTCAATGAAATATTTGATGCGGTCGATAAATCCACATTAAAAATCGCAACAATGGCAAAAGGCGCAGAGTCCGGCATTCCGGTAGACGCCTTGAAAAACGCCAAAGCGTTCATGAAAGAATTCCAAAGACTGCTCGATAAAGGTGATAAAGTCACAGCTGTAGAAGCACAAAGAAAAGAATATATGTTCAACGCCGTAATAGTTCCATGTTTGGATCTCAAAATGGCAATTGCGAGACTGAGATACGACAAAGACGCAGAAGCAAAAAAAGAAAAAGCAAAAGAAAGAGAATTGTCAGCAGATCAGAAGGAAATACTAGAAGGACTTTCATCTTTATGTAGCTGGGAAGGCAGAAAATTCGATAGCAAAGCGGCTAAAGACTGGGAGAAGTTCTTATCACTTTTCACAAAAAGCAAAGACAAAATCACAATGTCAAATATAGATGGAAGCACGTTCACTTTGGATAAAGGCGTGTTCCAAAGATATTTTGATCCGAAAGCGGCAGTTGCGATCCTGGTAAACAGAGAAGGATTGTACGACAAAGACGCTGAAGGCAATGTAAATTTGATCAAAGACAAAATAATAGATGAATTAAATAGAATAATCACGAAAGGTGTAATACAGATAATGATCGCGGAAAAAAATAAAGAATTAGAAGGAAACTTGGACAGAAGAGAAATCAGTAAATTGATAGGATCTCCGAAGTACAATCAGAGATTGGCTGAGGCTAAAATCACAAATCTCAAAGGCCCTTTCACGGAAGCTCAATTCAAAGCGTTCCAACTCGGATTTATTATCGATCAGGAATCGAAATTCGACGCACAGATCAAAGAAGGTGTCGATTCGTTCCAAGAAGCAAACCCGGCAAGAGCGGAAATTTTGAGACAATTAGTCGAGCAAGGACTCCCTATAAATCAGGTAAAAGCCGTCCAAGAACAGTTGGTTAAATTGGGACTTGGAGTAGCTTTTGATAAATCCGGAAATTTTATAGGATTAGGTGGAGGCGTTGGAATAGACCTCGGCGATGGATATACATTAAATATAGGCGTTGGCGCAGGCAAAGGCACAGTGGCTTTAGGCGCAGCATTGAATATTGAGATATTTAAAGCCGGCAAAGTAGCAGCATCAACTTCACTCGGAATCTCTACCGCCGGAATAGGAGCCAATCTGGGAGTCACAATAGAAGCCGGTGAAAAATTAGACGTATCTGTATTTGCCGGAGTAGGAATTTCATGGGGAGGACTACCTGGTGGACAAATCGGAGTTTCACTTAATTGGAATGCGGCAAGAGATTTTGAAAGTAGACTAAATTCAGCTGAGGCAAAATATTTCAGTCCAAAAGTATTATCAGCGCTTGATGAGTTAAAACAAATAGGAGATCTCTCAGAGGAAGACATAGAAAATATTAAAAAACAATTAAGAGCACAAGTAAAAGAAGAAACCTTAAAAGATTTCAAATCCCCTGTCATAACAGGTGGAGGCATCCAACTAGTAATGGTTGGATCAATTCCTGTGCCGATTATATCGCTATCTATATGTATAGGAAGCGTAACAATATCAACTCCTAACAGAAAGGCGATATCAAAACAATTGGCTGGACTTTCCGGAACACGCGCCGAAGCAATGATTTCAAGCGCATTAAAAGTATTGGAAACAGCGAAGAGCAAGCCAAGATACGTCGAAGGATTAGATCGTATCACCTACTCTACAGATGGAAAAATCATGGTTTTGGATGATAAACAGGAAGTAAATTTCGATGGAATCACTTCATCAATAGATGACTACAACAAAATATTAGACAAAACAGATACCAAATTAATAGATCACGGTAAAAACAGAATAGAATTGAGAGTCGACAATACATCGAGAAAAGATGTTCATATTAACGTAGACCCTCTTTTGAAAAATTTAATTGTCGTTCAAGATTCAGGTGACGGAAAAATCTTCTTAGTTGGAAATATCGACGACCTGATTATTACAAGAGAAAGATTCACCCTTCCATTCGAATCAACAGAAGGCGGAGCAACAATCAGAGACTACATAACAATCAAACAAAAAGAATCAGTTCAAGGGGAAAGAGACAATAGATGGATTGAGGCAAACGCTCCATACGAACTAGTCAAACTCATGGAACACGCAAGATTTTATAAAAAAGCCGGTGTTGATACG